>JAFAXS010000041.1 GCA_019240755.1 Vulcanimicrobiota bacterium | reverse complement strand
GTCGTGGCGGAGGCGGCGGACGGCCTCGCGGGATGGGAAGCGATTAGAGATGAGCGGCCGGACGTTGCCGTGATCGACATCGGTATTCCCGGTCTGGACGGCGTCGCGCTGACGCAGCGCGTGCGCGCGCAGTTACCGGCGACGCACGTCGTGATCGTCACGATGATCGATTTGGAAGAAGAAGTGCTGGCGGCGCTGGCCGCGGGCGCGGACGCATATTGTTTGAAGAACTCCGATCCGGAGCGCGTGGTCGAGGCGGTGAAGATCGCCGCCGAGGGAGGGGCGTATTTCGATCCCGGGATCGCCCACGTCGTTCTCGGCCGTTTTTCGGGACGCCCAAACGATCGTCACAACTCGCCGCTGACTTCACGCGAGACGGAGATCCTGCGGCTGATTTCCCAGGGATCCGGCAACGCGGAGATCGCCGACGGCCTGCATATTGGGCTCGGCACCGTCAAAGGCCACATTCGAGATATCCTCGAGAAGCTTTCGGCCGCGGACCGCACTCAGGCCGCCGTCGCGGCGTTACGAAAGGGTTATATCTAGGTCGCCCTTCGTGCTTCGACTCCGCTCAGCATGACATGGCTCAGGGTGACAAGGCGTGTGCCAATTGAGTCTACGTGCCGAGCAGGGCGCGAATCCGTTCGGCTGCGCCGTCCTTCACGATGACGATCATCGAATCGCCGGCGTGCAGCGTCGTCTCTCCCGTTGGAATTTCGAGATCGCGATCGTGACGGTCGACGGCGACGACCACGGAGTTATGCGGGAGGCCGATCTCGGCGAGACGCTTGCCGTCCACGGCGCTCTGCTGGGGAATCGCGACCTTGACGAGCTGCATATCCCCTTTGCCGAAAAGATGCATCGTCTCCAGCATCGACCGATACTTCGAGGCATTGACGTGCTCGTTGAGCACGTCGAGAATCAACTCGGTCGAGGAGATGACGATCACGGGATCGTCCGCGTCCAAGGAGCCGAAAATCAGTTTATTCGCCGGGTTGTTGACCCGGGCGATGCAGCGCGCCTTCGATTTCCGTTTCGCGAGCAGCACGACGACCAAGTTGTCTTCGTCATCGCCCGTGTCGGCGACGACAACGTCGGCGCGGTTGACGCCGGCGGCGTCCAAGACCAGGGGATCGCAGCCGTCGCCGACGACCGTCACCTTGCGATCGATCAAGCGCTCCAGCATTCGGGCCTTGCGATCGTCCTTCTCGATGACGACGACTTCGTGAGCCTGGTTGAGCAGCGCGCGCGTCAAATAAGAACCTACTTTACCGCCGCCCACAATGAGAATAAACATGCTATGCGGGAATCTTCGACGACGTCTTCGCTTTGCCGAAGCGTTCCGCAAAGTCGGAGATCGCCTCGGGCGCGACGACCGCGCTGAACTCGTCGCCGTCTTGGAGCGCGAGATCGGCCGCTGCGAGGATGACTTCGGAGCTGCCGCGGCGCACCGCCGCGATTCGGATCTTGCCGGCCTGCTCGATCTCCGCGATCCGCTTGCCGGCATCGTTCGCCCCGACGGCTCCAGTGGCCGAGGTCAGCTTACCGTAGTCGAAACCCTCCGTTGCCCACGGCGCCTTGATCAAGACGTCCCGAATCAACTTCGCGCCGACCGTCGTGGGACAGACCGTCTCGACGCCCAGCTCGCGATACATCTGGCCGCGAGGCGGGTCGTAGATCCGCGCGACGACGCGTCGTATCTTGAACATCCGCTGCGCGATCAGGGCTGCCATGATGTTGCGGTTGTCGCCGTTCGTCACTGCGACGAGTCCGTCGGCGCTTGCAGCGCCCGCACGCTTGAGCACTTCGTAATCGATCCCGGTGCCGACGACCTCGTGCCCCTTGAACTTTTGACCCAAGCGTTTGAAGGCGCTGGGATTCTCGTCAACGACGATGATTTCGTGGCCGTCGGCGTCGAGCAGTTTCGCGAGTGCGGAGCCGACGCGTCCGCAGCCAACGATGAGGTACCTCATGAGTTTCGCCTGGTTTTTGTGGAGAGGAAGGCTCACTCCCGCTGCGAAAGCCCGACCTCTTTCGGGGCGTGGCTCAGCTTGGTAGAGCGCTTCGTTCGGGACGAAGAGGTCGCACGTTCAAATCGTGTCGCCCCGATTTTTTTAATGTTTGCAAGATTTGATCTAGCGGCGAAGCGGGTGCTTCGGGTTGCCGAGCAAGAGTGCCGGAACCACAGCCACTACTACGTCGGCGCCGAGCACTTACTAGTCGCGTTACTCGAGGAGCGCGACGCGGCAACGTTACGGGCCCTCGCCGAAGCGGGCATCGACGTGCCCGAAGTCCATGCCGAAGCTCGCCGAGCGCTCGGTACCGGCGAGGAGCGCCTCTGGGAAGGCATCCTGATCACGCCGCGCGTTCGGCGCATCGTTGCATTGGCGGAAGAGCGCGCGGCCGACCGGGAGGTTGCGCCCATCGACCTGTTCGATGCGCTGCGAGCCGAAGGCAGCAGCTCGGCAGCGGAGATTTTGCGGCGGGCAGCCGCCCGAAACACCGCCCCCGCCATCGAGTAAGGCCTTGCG
>JAFAXS010000017.1 GCA_019240755.1 Vulcanimicrobiota bacterium | reverse complement strand
GGAACGGCAAACATCAGATCGAGCGAGATGGCTTCGAATCCCGCCGCGCGCGCCGCTGCGACGACGCCTGCAACGTCGCCGACGGAATGCTTGCGGCCCAACGTGCGGATCTCGTCCTCTACAAAGGACTGCACGCCCACCGAGAGCCGCGTGATGCCGGCGTCGCGGTAGTTCCGCAAGTCGCCGTCGCGGACTAACTCCGGATTCACTTCGATCGTGACCTCTCGGGCACCCGGAAACCGTCGGTTGAGCCGTTGCAGCAGGTCCGCAATGCGGTCGGGCGCGTAAGCGTTGGGCGTACCTCCTCCGAGATATATCGTCGCAGCGCGTTGCGGCGTGACGCGCTCGACCTCGGCGTAGAGCGCCGTCAAGTACTCGCGTGCCTGAGATTCGCGCAGCGGCCACTTCGCGAAATCGCAGTAGGGGCAGAGATACGGGCAGAACGGCAGGTGTACGTAAATGCCCAGCATCGGGCGACCTTCAAGTGGCGGCGAGATGCGGTGTTACCAGCTCCGTGATCTTGCCGACGACGTCGTGGTTCACTTCTTCGATTCCGGCGCGGATCGCGTGTTTGATCGCGCGACGGCTCGCGCGGCCGTGCGTGACGATGCAGTTGCCGCGCAATCCCAGCAGCGGCGCACCGCCGTAGGTTTCGTAGTCGAACTGGGTGCGAAGGCGACGCAGTGCGGGAGCGAGCATCGCCGTGCCGATCTTGGTAATTACGTTTCCGCCGAGCAGCGCCTTGCGCATCACGTTGGCGAGGTCCGCGATCATGCCTTCGCCGGTCTTGAGCACTACGTTGCCGACGAACCCATCCGCCACGATCACGTCCGCGACGTTGTGAAAGAGATCGCGGCCCTCGACGTTGCCGATAAAGCGAACGGGAGCCGCTTCCAGCAGGCGCGCCGCCTCCAAAACGAGCTGATTGCCCTTGCTGCGCTCTTCGCCGACGGATAAGACCGCGACGCGCGGCTCCGCGATGTTCAGCACGGCTTTCGCGTAAGCGGATCCCATGATGCCGAACTGCTCGAGCCATTCCGGGCGGCAGTCCACGTTGGCGCCCGAATCGAGCAGCACGGTGGGTCCGCGCAGCGCCGGCCAAACGGTCGCGATTGCGGGTCGCGAGATTCCTTCGATCGTCCGCAGCTTTATCAGCGCGATCGCAAGAAAGGCGCCGCTGTTGCCGGCGGAGACAATCGCGTCGGCTTCATCGTGCTTCAGGAGATGGACCGCCACGCCCAGTGACGTCCGATCGCACGATCGAATCGCAGCCGACGGCGGGCAGTCCATCGGCACGGCGTCGGGCGCGTGCACGATGCGCACGCGATCGGCCCCCGCACCCTGGAGCAACGGACGAATGCGAGCTTCGTCGCCGACGAGGAGAATTTGCGCGTCGAACTGCGCGGCAGCAAGCAAGGCTCCGGCGACGGTTTCCGCAGGCGCATGGTCGCCGCCCATAGCATCTACCGCGATTCTCGGCGGACTCTTCGCCCTGCCGAATCCCAGGCGCGAAGCAATACCGTCCACCGCAGCCGTCTTTGGGGGCCAACCTGCGAATCCTTGCCCTGGGTCAACATTTTGCCCTTGCTCGAGCGCGCAGCGGCATGGTAATATCCGACGGCTATGGCAAAGCGGTGCGAAGTTTGCGGCAAGGGACCCAAGGCGGGCAACAACGTCAGTCACGCGATGAACAAGACCAAGCGTCGGTGGCTCCCCAACTTACAGTCCGTTCGGATTGACGATCGCGGCGTCCACCGTACCGCGCGGGTCTGTACCCGCTGCCTCCGTTCGCAACGCGTCGCGCGCCGCGCATAACCGTTACGTCGTAAAGTGATCCCAACCGGAGCGCTCTAAGGGCGCTCCGTTCCACGTCACCCCGGATCCCTTTCCAAACGTCCCGACGCGCAACAGCGGGCGCTTGAAGCGTTTCGCGTAGCGTGCGCTCAGGTGCGCAAAGGCGCGCGGTTTGACCGCGACCATCAGCTCGTACTCTTCGCCGCCGGCTAGTGCGAATTTCTCGGGATCTTCGCCGAGCAGCGCCGCAACGCGCCGAGCGGCGTCGTGCAGCGGCACGGACTCGAGCGTTGCCGCACACACGGCTGCATCGGCGAGGCGCGCGAGATCAGTCGCAAGGCCGTCGGAGCAATCCATCATCGCCGTGACGTTTTTGCTCGCCGCGAAAAATCGTCCCTCGGCGAGGCGCGGTTCCGGCCGTCGGAAGGCGCGCAGCGCGGCGGCAGCGTGTTCCTCGTCGAGAGCCAACGATTGCCGCGCAAGCTCCAATCCGGCGCGCGCCGCCCCAAGACGTCCCGTTATCGCGACAACATCGCCCGGCCGCGCGCCGGCGCGCGTCTTCGCGTCCGACGGCCGCACCTCGCCGACGACGGTGATGCTCAACACGAGCGACGGCGCCACCGAGAGATCTCCACCGGCGATCGCCGTTTTAAAGCGGCGGCCGCATTCGCTCAGCCCGCGATAAACCTCCAGAAGCTCCTCGCGTTGCGTCTCCCGCGGAAACGCCAAGGCCACCGTCGCGAGCACGGGTCGCGCGCCCATCGCTGCGAGGTCGCTCAGCGCGGCGGCCATTGCGCGCCAGCCGACATCCTGCAACGGCATCATCTCGCGCGTAAAATGAACGCCCTCCACCTGCATGTCGGTCGAGATTGCGCTGCGATGCGACCGCGAGGCTTGCCAGAGCGCCGCGTCGTCACCGATACCGAGCGTCACTCGACGGAGCCTGTCCTGACACAGGGTCGCGATCGCGGAGATGACGTCGTCTTCGGTCACGCGAGCAACGCGCGTACGCGGCGCAACTCCGCCGCGGGATCCTCCTTGCCGAAGATTGCCGCGCCCATGACCAAGGCTTCCGCGCCGGCTTCAATCAAGTCGCGCGCGTTCTGCGCGCTGACGCCGCCGTCTACTTCTATCAGGCACTGCGGATTGCGCAACTCCACCATCGCTCGCAGCTCGCGAACCTTTTCGATCGCCCGCGGAATGAACGCCTGGCCGGAAAAACCTGGGTTCACGCTCATCACCAGCACCGTGTCGCACTCTTCGATCACGTCCGCAAGGAGCGTCACGGGCGTCTGCGGACAGATCGCGAGGCCGGCTTTGGCGCCGATGTCGCGTAGGTGCACGAGCAGTCGCTGGGCGTGCGGCGTCGTCTCCAGGTGAAACGTGATGCGATCGCAACCCGCCTCGCGAAACTCATCCACGTAGCGTTCGGGCTCGACGATCATCAAGTGCGCGTCGAACACCAGGCGCGTCAGCTTGCGCAGGTCCGCGACGATTTTCGGTCCCCAGGTTATGTTCGGCACGAAGCGGCCGTCCATCACGTCGAGATGCAGATACTCCGCTCCGCCGGCCTCCACGGCCGCGATCGCTTCGGCGATGCGCGCGAAATCGGCGGCCAGGACCGAGGGGGCGATGATGGTCGGCTTACTCATAGCGGCGTGGGTGACGGCGAGGCTACGTTGCCGTAGGTGCGCGGCGGTTCCGTGCCGAGACGGGTTTCGCCGGCGAGTTGGTCGTTCACGTACATGTCGAGCAGCGCCGTGCCGAGGGCGGTCACAGTAAAATCAAGCTTCTGTCCCGGCTCGGCAAATGCATGATAGATGTCGTGCTGGCCCGTCGCATCGGTCAAGGCGAGACGCACGTCGAGTTGCTGGCCGTTCTGAACGTTCTCGGGCGTTGGAACCGAAACCAAGACGCGAACTTGCCGCAGAATGTATCCCGACTCGTTCGGTCCCGCGCTGACCTGAAGGTCCACGGGGTCGTACGACGCGATCTTCGCGTTCGGCGGCGGGAGTTGCCGCGCCACCATGCCGTGGGGCGGCGCATTCTTGCCTAACGGCGTCCAAACGACCTGACCGAGCTTAATGCCTGAACGCTCGGCGAGATCGCGCGCTTGGTCAATGTCCAATCCGACGAACTTGGGAACGGCGATCGTCAGTCGCGCGCCGCGGCTGACCGAGAGATTGACGGTATCGCCTTCGTGCACGCTGACGAGAGGCCCCGGGTTTTGGGAGATCACGTGTCCCTCCGGAATCACGTCGCTGCGCATGTAGCGCACCTTCCCAAGCTGCAGGTGGGTGTGCGAAAGATCGAGCTGCACCTCGCGCATCGATTGATAGCGCAGGTCGGGCATCAAGCGCGCGACGATGCCGTCGCTGATCACGAACGAAATCTGCCGGCCTTGGCGCACTTGTTGTCCGGCCTCGGGACGCTGCATGATCACGACGTTTTTCGGATAGCGGTCGCTCGTGGTGTGATCCACCACTGCGGCCGTCAGGCGCAGGCGCTCGACCTCCGCGTTGGCGTCGGGAAGCGTCTGGCCGACGAACGACGGCAACGTTACAGTTGCCGACGACGGAAGCAGAAAATCATAGATCTGCCGCCCGAACCATACAACGACGGCGACGAACGCCGCGAGGACGAGCGGAAAGACCCAATCCCGCGGAAGGTAGAGTTGGAGCGACGATCTCAGGCCAGGGCCTCCGCCGAAACGTGGCTGAGATCGAGATTGCTGAAGACGCGCTGGGAATCTTCGTGCTCGTCGAGCGCTTCGAGAAACGCCAACGCTTCGCTCAACTGCGCTCCTTGCAGCTCTAGCTTCGTTTTCGGACGCATGCCGAGATAGGCGTCGGAGATTTTGGCCGTCGCGGCGCGCAGCGCGTCGCGAACTCCCGCGAGGCGAGCGGCGTCGGTATAGACGATTGCAAGCTCGGGTTCGAACTCGATGTCTTCCACTCCATCGGCGAGCGCCGACTCCATGAACGCGTCCTCCGACTTCCCGGCGGGCTCGATCTCGAGCACTCCGACCGGGTCGAACATCCACGCGACGCTCCCGCTCTCGCCCAGCGTCCCGCCGTGCCGGCTAAATAGAAAGCGCACTTCGCCCGCAGTCCGGTTCCGGTTATCCGTGGCGGCGTCCAGCACGACGGCAAGGCCATGCGGCCCGTAACCCTCGTAGCGGATCTCTTCGATCTCGCGCTCGCCGCTCTGGCCCGAGGCGCGCGCGATCGCGCGCTTGATGTTCTCGAAGGGCATGTTGAACTCACGGGCCTTCTCGACCGCGATCTTCAGACGATAGTTGGCTTCCGGATCGGGCGAGCCGGATTTTGCCGCCAGGATGATCTCCTTGCTCAGCTTCGTAAAGAGCGCGCCGCGCTGCGCGTCCACCTTGCCCTTCTTCAGCTTGATGTTATGCCATTTGGAGTGACCGGACATAGCCGCGCTACTTTCGTTACCCGGGACCGATTATCCAGGTAGGGAACCACATGCGTTGGTGCCAGGCGTTCCATGGTAGACCGTGGGCCGCCAAAACGGGATAGAAATAGACGAATCCCAGCGCCGCCACGGCGACGTACGCGCCGACGCCGGCCGGCCCCAGCCAACGCGCCTGCCCGCGTGCCTGCGCCCAGCGCACGAAGCGCTGCAGAATGATGGCGTTGCAGAGGCAAATCAGCGGGACGTTCACGTAGAAATGATAGGCGAAGGTCAGGCGCGGTGAGCCAAACCATGGCAGCCACTGCAATAAGTACGTGATGACGATCAGCGCGTACCCCTTATTGCGCTCACGCCAGGCAAGGACTCCGACCCATGGCACGCAGAGCAGGCCGAACCACAGAATGGCCGGGTTGGGCAGCGAGGTGATCTCGTAAATGCAGCACCCCTTCGGGTCCGTCGTGTCCCTGCGGTGGTCTTCGTAGAAGTATGCGACCGGCACGTAGTCGATCGGCCACTCCCACATCTTCGACGAATATGGGTGCGTTGCGCGCAGGTTGTGGTGGTATTCGTACATCGTATACTGACGATAGACGATGTCGTTGAGATTGTGGATCTCTCCGGGATCCGGGGAGTGGCGAACGAGATCGGGAACCCAAACCAACGCGTAGACGCTCGCGCTGACGAATAGGATCGTGGCCAGAGCGCCGTCGAGGCGGAAACCGCGCGGGTTTCCCCACAGCGCCGGCTCGCGCTTGAAGAAGTAGCGCTGCAGCCACAGCAGCGTTAGGATGACGAAACTCACGCCGAAGCCCATCACGCCGTACCACTTCGCGCTGACCAAACAGCCCAAAGCCACCGTGAAGAGAATAAGCCACAGCTTTGAGGAGCGGCCCCTTTCAACGACCGGCGACTCGGCGACGCGGATCTCGTCTTCCGCGTACGCCGCCGTGCCGTCGGGCGTCTGATAGCGCACGGTCGCATCGCGCCGGTACTCGATCAGGAGCGGCTCGTCATCATAGACGAGCGCGCCGCCCCTATTCTGCGAGCGCGCGCCGCGCGCAATTTTGCCGCGCGCGTCTATGGAGCCGCCGTCGGCCGCAAACACGACCGTTGACGCAGAATCGCGCAACGCGACCGAACCTTCACCGTAGGTGAGTTCTCGCCGTCCGTCGCCGAAAAGCCGTACGAACGCGACGTATCGGACGATCAGGTAGAGCGCCGAACCAATATAGAGCGTCACGATGACGGTCGATGCCGCATCGAAACCGGCGGCCGCTCGACCAATCAAAGCGACGATGAGACCTGCGAGCAGCGCCCCAGCCGCGGCGGCGGCGAATCCCCACCACGGCACGCGCACGTTCGCGCGTTCGCCCACCTGCGAACTGATCCAGAACCGATAGAACGCATACACCGCGAGCGTCGCAAAGAAGACGACGAAGCCTTCGGGTGTCGCGATCCGCGATTGCACGAAGTGCATGCCGTCGAAGGTCAGAAGCAACGCCGCGATGGTCGCGAAGATCGTCAAACCGGTGATGCGCTTGGCAAAGACGTAGAGCAGCATCACGACGAGCGCGCCGAAGACGACGTCGAGGAAGCGCCAGCCATAGGGATTATCGCCGTTGCCGAGGTGGCCGATGATGCCGTTGAGGAACGTCCATCCGCCGAGCCCGTGCCCCTTCGGCATTCCGCCGAAGAGCATCATGGAAAGGGTAATGAGCAGTTTGCTCAAAGGCGGATGCGTGTTTTCGTAGATCCGCAGGTTTTGCAGATACTCTTCGCCCGCGCGCGCGAAGTAAATTTCGTCGAAGATGCCGCACCGCGAAATACCGGGAAGGGTCCAGCACGAGGTGCCGGTGGGCCACCAATAACCGACGAACGAGAGCACGAAGTTCCCAACGCCGAGCACCGCAACGATCGCGTGATCCAGGGGCCAGCGCAGCGCCGCCAATCCCTCGCGCGGGTCGAACCAATGCCGAACGTCGGCCGTCCACTGCGGGACTTCCGTCGGCGCGGCGAGCCCTTTCGCGGGGATTGCTGCCGTTTCGACCGTGCCTTCGGACGTACCGAGATATTGATAGCCGAGCCAAAAGAACGCGGCGACCGCGACGACCGACAACAGCGTCGTTCCGGGTCCCCACAGATTCTGGGAGTTGACGCCGGGAACGCTCGCGGTGACGACGTGCAGATACTGCAGGCTGTAGACTAAATTGGCGAAAAGCACGACGGAGAGCGCGATCGCCGACCATAGGTAGCGCTTCGCGAACGGGATGCACGCGATCGTAAAGAGCACGCCGTTGAACAGGTAACGTTCGTGCATGCGGGTTGAGAGCACGAAGAACGCCAGCGTCGCGATGGCGCAACCTTCGAGCAGCGATTCGGCGCTGCGCTGTTGCAGGTAGCGCCACACGATCAGCGTGAGCGCAGCCACGACGAGCAGGACGCCCCAGCCATACTGAGGGAGCACAAAGATATACTGGCTGTCGGGAACCCAGAACGTGCCACGCAGCGCCCAAAGGTTGAAGGCGTTCACGCTGTTAAAGGGATAGACGTTCGATCCGTACGCGTATCGCTCCAACAGCCAGCCGAATGCCGCAATCGGGTTGCTTGGATGGAACGGTTCCGTCAACAGCAGCGCCAGCACGATCGCCGCCGCAGCGCCGATAGCCGAGGCGGTCAATCGCTCCCGGCGGCGTGCCGGATCGACGAACGCGAACGCGACGATCAGCGGCAGCAACACCGCCGCTTGCGGCTTGATCAGCAGCGAGTATCCGAAGGCGAGCCACGCGCCGACGATCCACGCGGACTGCCCCCTCGACTCCGCTCGGGATGACAATGTGGCGTCAGTACTGCGTAAGAGCGCGTAGATCGCAAAGAGCGCGAAGAGTCCGGAGATCGAATCCACCTGTCCCCAAACCGCCGAGATCGTGAGCGTCGCCGGGTTGAACAGATAGAGCGCCGCCGCAATCGCGGCGAACGCGGCGCTCGCGAACCGGCGTACCAGGGCGTAGAGCAGCGCTGCGGCCCCGAGATCCGCAAGGATCGCAGGCACCTTGACGAGCGCGCGCAACACTGCGAACGAGCGATCGTGCGCGGCGAACGCGGCTTGCCACAGATGGCCGATGACCGCCAGCACGTAAAAGTAGCCCGGCGGATAGTCGGCAAAGCCGGCCGTCGCATAAAAATTGGCGAAACCGTGCTGGCTTAAACCGATGGCCCAGGCGGCGTAGGTCGAAACGTCGGTCTTGAAGCCTTCGTTATGGATGAAAAAGAGGCGAGCCGCCAAGCCCACCCCGAGCAAAACGAGAAGCACCCACGTTTCGACGGCCGGACGAGCCGCCGCGCGCATCGATCCGTTCACGTACCGATGCGCTGCATTCAACGCGCCGGCGCGAGGCCGAGCGTCCCGAGCAAATAGTCCCGAAGATCCTCGTTGGAACAGGTCTCAATGACGGCCAGATGTTCCGCCACGGCCGCATCGGCCGCTTCTCTCGCTCCGAGCTCGTCGAGCGCGAGGACGATTCTGGCGACGGCGTCATCGTCGAGGGGCTTTCCGAGCGCATACGCGCCGGCGATCGTCCGGCACGCGTCCGACGGCGGCTGCGAGAGCGCCCAGACAACGGGAAACGTCCACTTTCGACGGGCGATATCGCTGGCGACGGTTTTTCCCGTCTCGTCCACGGTCGACCAAATTCCCGCGACGTCGTCGCGAATTTGAAACGCCATGCCGTACGCGCGACCCACGCCGCCGTAGGCTTTGATTTGCCCGCCATTGCAGGCGGCCGCATATGCGCCCAATCGGCAGGAGGCATCGAAAAGCTGCGCCGTCTTGCACCCGATCATTCGATAGTAGCCGCCGAGGTCTACGCGGCCTTCCGACTCGAAGTGAAGGTCGAGCGCCTGACCGTCGCACATGATCGCGTGCGCTTCGTGCAAGAGCGCGAGCATGGCGAGCACGCGCCGTGGATCCACGTAGCGCGCGGCATGCTCCAGACTCAAGAAGCTGAGCGCGCACATCGCATCCCCCGCAGTGATCGCGGCGCCGATTCCGTACGCGCTCCACAGCGTGCGGCGCCCGTGGCGCAGCTCGTCGCGGTCTTCGATGTCGTCGTGAACGAGGGAATAGTTGTGAAAGATCTCGACGGCGACCGCGGCGTCGAGCGAATGCTCCAGCGGCGCGCCCTCTCCAACGGCAACGCGCATCACCATCTGCGGCCGCAGGCGCTTCCCTCTGCGCGCGGGGCCGTAGGGCGGATAGCCGAAGTGGCGCAAAAGCATATCGGAGATCTCGTGCGATCCCCGATAGCCGGTAACTCGTTCTTCGAGGGCGCTTTCGAAGCGCTCGGCGAGGTTGCGCCCGTTACGCAGAGGCAGTGAGCTCCGCGATTCGCGCCTCGACCTTATCCACGAGCCAGCCGGGAGTGGACGCGCCCGACATCAGGCCGGCGACGCCGACACCGTCGAACCACTCGCGCCGAATTTCGTCGGGCCCCTCGATATGGTAGGCACGCGCACCGTGCGATTCCGACAGATCGGCGAGATGTTTGGTGTTGGCCGAGGTCTTGCCGCCTACGACGATCATCACCTCGACGTCCTTGGCGAGCCGCAGCGCTTCGCTCTGGCGATTGTGCGTGTCGGTGCAGATCGTGTTGACGGCGCGCACCTCATAGTATTTCGCCGAGAGCGCGCGCACGATCTCGGTGAAGCCTTCCCCGGACCACGTCGACTGTACGACGACGCCGACTTTGCTCGAGCGGGGCAGCTTCTCAACGTCGGCCGGGCTTTGAATGCACCATGCGCCGGGAACGTGACTCAGCGTGCCCTTCACCTCCGGATGGTTCGGATCGCCGATCACGACGATCTTGTAACCGTCGCCCTTGAGCTTCTCGGCCTGGACGTGAATCTTCGTGACCATCGGGCAGGTCGCGTCAATGATTTCGAGCTTCTTCTCCTTGGCCTTGTCGAAAACTTCGACCGGCAGGCCGTGCGCGCGAACGAACAGCGCCCCGGCGTCGACCTCGTCTACGGTCGTGGCGTTCTTAAGGCCGCGGCCCTCGAGCGACTTCACCATTTGCGGATTGTGGACGACGTGCCCGAGCGTCGTGACGTCGCCGCGCGAGGCGATCGCCTCTTCGGCCTTCTTCACCGTGATCGCGACGCCGAAGCAAAACCCTTGGACGGATGCCTTACGTATCTCCACTGGTTCCTCTCGATAGCGCGCCGATTGCGTTCATGATCTCGCTCGTGAACTTCGCCAAATCGGCGCGAGTTGCTTTCCTGCCGGCGGAAAGCGCAAGCGGCCGCCCAAATGCCACGCGAATCTTCGAAAAACGGAGGGCGCGGTCGCTCCCGCTGATGGCGACCGGCACGACGGGCGCGCCAGCGAGCGCTGCGAGGAGCGCGACGCCCGTCTGGGGGGAGACGGTTCCAGTGCGATTGCGCGTGCCTTCCGGAAAAATTCCGATCGCGCCGCCGGTTCGCAGCACGTCGAGGGACCGTTTGATCGCGGCGGCGGCGCTCCCATGCCGATCCACCGCATACGCGCCCAGCGCGCTTATCGTCGGGCCGAGGATCGGGATCGTGAAGAGCTCCTTCTTTGCCATGTAACTGATTCTGCGCGGGCAGAGGCACCCCATGACCGGAGGGTCGAGATACGAAACGTGATTGCATGCGACGATCAGCGGTCCGGATCTCGGCACGTACTGCGTTCCGGTCGCAGTTGCTCGCCACAGCACCCGCGACATCGTTGCCACGCAAAACTTGGAAAAGTCGTAGAACGCGGCGTTCATGCGGCGGCGACGATCGCGCAGATCTTATCGACCACCTCTTGCGCGTCCATATCGCTCGAGTCGATGACGTGGGCGTCCGGCGCCGGCGCGAGGGGCGACACCGCGCGCGTCCGATCGAGCCGGTCGCGCTCTTCAATCTCTTGCGCCAGCCGATGGAACTCGACGTCCACGCCGGCTTGCTCTAACTGCAGGCGCCGGCGCTCGATGCGCGCTTCGATGGAGGCCGTGAGATAGATCTTGACCTGCGCGTTGGGCAATACGACGGTGCCGATGTCGCGGCCGGCCATCACCACCGAATGATACTCGGCGATCGTCTGCTGTCCAAGCACCATCTCCGAACGCACGGCGGGATGCGCCGAGACGGCCGATACGATGGCGGTGACGTCGTCGCGCTGCAAATCGCTTTCACTCATCTCGTGGCCACCCGCGACAATGCGGAATCCTAACGGCGCCGACTCGTCGAGCTCCAGGTCCATCGGGTTCGCGGCCAATAGCCGCGCGAGGGCGGCTTCGTTGTCGATTTCCGTTCCCGTGCGCAACGCGAGATAGGCGACGGCGCGATACATGGCGCCGGTATCGAGGTACAGCACGCCGAGTCGGCGAGCCGTCGCGCGCGCTACCGTCGTTTTGCCCGATGCCGCGGGCCCGTCAATCGCGACTTGCAGTGGTGCGGTTGACACGTTCTACCGTTGCTTCGGCATGGCGCGGTTGCCCTTCAGCCGAAGTTGCGTGCGACTGTGGCAAAGGCGCGATCGGTCTACTTCTGTGCGGCGTGCGGATTTGAGTCGCCGCGCTGGCTTGGGCGTTGCCCGCAATGCGAAGCATGGAACTCCTTCGACGAGCGACCTTTCAGCGTTGCCGCGCGTCCCGTGCGGGTGGATCGGAGCGCCGTCGGCGGCGCGAAGCCGACTCCGCTTCGCGAGATCGCCTCGGCAGGAGTCGAACGTTTGCGAACAGGCATGCCGGAGTTCGATACCGCGCTCGGCGGGGGAATCGTTCGCGGAAGCCTGACGCTGATCGGGGGGCCGCCGGGCGCAGGCAAGTCGACGCTCGTGCTGCAGATCGCCGCGCGATTGGCCCAGCACGGTGACGTGGTCTACGTGTGCGGCGAAGAGTCGGCAGCGCAAGTGAAGCTGCGAGCGGACAGGGTTTCCGTTCACGGTGACA
>JAFAXS010000143.1 GCA_019240755.1 Vulcanimicrobiota bacterium | reverse complement strand
AGCGTCCAGGCCTGATAGATTCGTCCCTTCGGGGGCTGCGGCAGCGAATGCATCGCCAGATAGAGTCGGCCGCGGTGTGCGATCACTTCTCCATTTCCGATTTCATAGCGGCGCGCGTGCGTATCGAGCAAATCGAAGAGCGCCGTTCGTTCTGCGGAAAGCCGCCGCGCCAACACCTTCGAACGCTCGGCGATCTCGGTGTTCGTCTGCTGTTCCCGCTTGAGTTGCCCTTGCAACGAGATGTTGGCGATGGATGAGATGACCGCGATCGCGCAACAGACGGCGGCGACCAGATACGCGGGCCAAGCCGTGCTCTGTTTCACTCTTGGTATCTTCCCAGGGATAGTTCGAGGCCCTTCGCTCGCAGGCGTCGTAGCTGTTGGCATGGATGCGTTGGACCGATTGCGTGCGCGCATCGCCGGCTTTCCCGGCTACGATGCCGACGCGGACCGCCGACTCTCCGACGAGCTCGTTCGGTCGTATTTGGGCGAGGCCTTGGCCGAGTTGGCGGCCGGTAACGCCGCCTTGGGGACGCCGCTGCGCGAGCGAATCGATGCGCTGCTGCTGCGGGTCGGCTTCGCATCGCAACGGTTGTTTCCATCGCATGCCGACGGCCTCGCGAAGCACGGAGGCGAGACGGCGGTCGCCGATGCCGACCGCGAGATCGTGGAACTTGCCGATCGAGCTGCGGCTCTGCCGCCTGACGGCGTGGCCGAATATCTCGGCGGCGTCAACGATGCACTGGATCGTCGCGACGCCGTGATGCGCGCCGCGGCGAGGCGCGCCTAGCCCAGTTGGCGGCGCAGGTAGCGATTGCAGCAGCCCTACTCCATCTGGTTCCGCGCCCTTCGCGCGTAGAACTTTTATCCTGCGCCGGCGGCAGCGCAGCCGTCCCACGCAGCGTAAGCGCGAGCTTCGACCCTGCGGCGCGCGCCGAGCTCGACGAACGGTGGAGCGCGTTGGGCATCGGTGTCGTTACGATCAGCGCGGCGCAGCGAGCCACGATTCTCGTTCGTTACGATCCGTCACTCCCGCCGCAGGGCTATCGGTTACGGATCGACGAGCGTGGCGCGAGCATCGCCAGTGCTGATGCCGCCGGAGCTTTTTACGGAGCGATGACGCTCGCGCAAATGCCGACGCGCATGGGCGGCGAGTGGCGCGTGCCGTGCGCTCGGATCGAGGACCGCCCCGCGCTGGAGTGGCGAATCCTCTCTGACGACGTCTCGCGCGGCCCGCTTCCGACGATGCGATACTTCAAGGAGCGCATTCGTACGATCGCCGCTTTCAAGATGAACGGCTATTCCCCGTACATGGAGCAGGTCTTCGTCAGCCCCACGGACCCGCTGCCGGCGCCCCTCGACGGCATCACGCCGGCGCAGTTACGGGAGCTTGCCGCGTATGCCCGGCAGTTTCACGTCGCGCTGATTCCCGAACAGCAAACCTTCGCGCACATGCACAACACGCTGCGCGTCGAGCAGTACGCCGCGGCGGCTGAGTTGCCGCACGGTTTCTTGCTCGCGCCAGACTCGGCGCTCACGCTGCCGTATCTCTCGCGCATCATCGCGCAGGAGCTTGCGGCGGTGGGGCGGCCAGCGTTCTTTCACATCGGCTCCGATGAAACGGCGACGCTCGGCGCCGGACAGACGCGCGAGTACGTCGCGCGGCGCGGACGATCCAGGGTCTATGCCGACCATATCGTCGCGATGAATCGGGTGATCGCCCCCTCCGGCGCGCGTCTCATGCTGTGGGACGACGGAATCGAGAACGATCCCGGCATTTTGCGGATGATTCCGCAATCGTCCGTCGTGGTGAACTGGCATTATGGCGCGGAGCACTCGTTTATGCCATACATCGCGACGATTGCGCGCGGAGGGTTCGAGCAAATGTTGGCGCCCGGCGCCAGCAACTGGAACGAGATTTTCCCGAATGTTGATCGTGCTCTGCGCAACGCGCGGACGTTCATCGGCGAAGGCAAGGCGGCGCGCGTGCTTGGGCTCTTTGCGACGGTATGGCACGACGATGGGGAGACGCTGTACGAGGCCACGTGGTATCCGGTGCTGTACGCCGCCGCTTCGGCTTGGCACAGCGCGGACGTGACGCCGGAGCAGTTCGCGCGGGACTTTCCCGCCGCGTTCTTCGGCACGGCGGATGGGACGTACGCTGCCGACGTGGCGCGGCTCGGCGATATCTTGCTTCGGCTCGAGCCGCCGACGAGCGTCGACTCCGATCCGAGCGACGTGCTCTTTTGGCAGCCGCCGCTGAAAGACGATTCGGTACCGCAGTTTTCATCTGCGGACCTGCGAGCGGTTCGGCTCGAGGCTGAAGCGGTGCAAGGCGATCGTTACTTTGTGCGGCCGCCGCTGCACGCGAACGCGGCAGCGGTGATGTTCTTGGCGGCTCGGCGCTACGATCTGCTAGCGCGCAAGTTTCAGATCGCTCAAGAAGTTCGAGCGATGTACGCCGATGCCGCCGCTCACGCGGCGACCGACAGCGAGACGACGCAGCGCGACCTTCGCTGGTGCCGGTACTGGATGTGGGAGCTGCGCGACGCGTACGAAGAGCTTGCGCCCCTCTACGCCGCCGCCTGGAACTACGAGAGCCGCGCGGGACACTTGGAGAGCAATCTCGAGCGCTACCATCTGGCGGCGCAGCGAGCGATCGCGTTGAGCGACGCGTTCTATCGCGCCGCGCAGCAGTATGACCGCACGAAGACGCTGCCGGCTTTCGCGGCGGTCGCGACACCCTGAGCGCGCTTCTCGTCCTGCTCGTATTCGCCGCATTCGCGGTGTTGATGTATCTTCGCGCGATGCCCGCGCTGGTGGCCGTGCCGTGCATGGCGCTCGCGATGTCGCTCGCCGCCGGCGTCCCCTTCGACCGCCTGGGTGGGATCGTCACCGGGGGCGCGGTCCAGCTCGCCCCGGTGTACGTTGCCGTCGTTTGCGGCGCGCTGCTGGGCCGGGTCACGATCGAGACCGGAATCGCGCGAACTATCGTCAACGTCGCGGCGGAGTATGGCGGCGAGCAGCCGCTCGTTCTCGCGCTCGGACTCTGCGCAATCGTCGCCCTGCTCTTCACGTCGCTTTCCGGGCTCGGCGGGATCATCATGGTCGGCACGATCGTCTTGCCGATCATGATGACGGCAGGCGTGCCGCGCACCGTCGCCGCCCCGCTGTTCTTGATGGCGTTTGCCCTGGGCTACATCTTTAACATCGCGAACTGGACGTTCTATACGAAGTATTTCGGAATCGTGCCGCAGCAGTTGACGCACTATGCGATCGCGCTGGCCGCGATCGACGCCGCCGCCCTGGTGCTCTTCGCGCTGGTCGCGTTTCGAGGCGAACGCGGATACGCAACGTGGGCGGCGAAGCCGCGGCCATCGGATGAGCCGCGCCGAGTCCCCGCCATCGCCCTCATTACGCCGGTGTTGCCGTTGCTGCTGTACTACGCGCTGCGCATGGAGGCGACGCCCGCATTTTTGATCGCGGCGGTGTTCGGCGCTCTCGTGGCTCGACCGTCGCGGGCCGTGCCGCAGCTGGTCGCGGCCGCGATCAAGGGCCTGGAAGACGTTGCTCCGGCTGTGTTGCTCTTTATGGGAATCGGGATGCTGCTCGTCGCGACGAAGGAGCCGCAATTCTCCGCCGCGTTGCGGCCCGTCGTCGCGGGCGGCTGGCTTCGCAACCCCATCGCGTACGTGTTGCTCTTCGGCATCGGTAGCCCGCTCGTGCTGTATCGCGGTCCGCTCAATCCATTCGGCGTCGGCATCGCCGTCTTTACGGTGCTTCTGGGCGCCAACGTTTTGCCCGCCGTGATTATCGTGGCGGCCATCATGGCGGTCGTGCAAGTGCAGAACGTCTGCGATCCAACGAATACCGCCAACGTATGGATCGCGAACTTCACCGGCGTGCCGATCGACGCGATCACGAAGCGGACGCTCCCCTATCAGGTAGCGGTCGCGGTCGTCGCTTGCGTGCTGGTCGTCCTGTCGCCGTCCCTCTTCTCGCAACGGGCCTTCGCTGCAGTTCTCGCGCCGGCATTGGCGCAAGCCCCGTCCGCTACGTACGTGCCGCCCGCGGCGCGCTCCATTCTGGCCGTGGACGACGATGCTACCGCGTTCGGCAGATCAGCCGCCGACCGCGTCTCGACCGCGTTGCGCTCGGCCGGCTGGCATGCGATCCGCCTTCACGACGACCCGAACGCGCGCGACTGCGCGCAGAAACGGTATGCGGCACATCTGCTAGTCCAAGCGTCGACCTTTCACCTAACGGCAGGCGACGATCTCGACGTCGGTTTGCGACTGTCGGATTGCGGCGGCTGGATCGTCAACGAGTGGCACGATCATAAGGTCGTGTCGCCGCCGCCCCGCGACTCCGATGCCGCCGCCTTGGCCGAACAGGGGGTGCAGCGTCTCCTTGAATGGTCGAGCGCACACCCGGTGCGCAGCAGAAATTTGTTGCTCCTCGGCGTTGCCGCGCAAGCGGGCGACCCGCCCACGTATTTCTATGCATTCTTCAAAACGCCGGACGGAGAGTTGCGCGCGTACGTTCGCGCCGGCGGCCCGGCCTACGCCGCGGGGCTGCGCTCGGGCGACATCGTGCAAACGATCGACGGCGTGGAGTGGTGGCGGCTCGGGACGTATCAATCGCAGCAACTCGCTTACGACGGGCGGCCGCACGCTTTCGGCATTCGACGCGAGGGCCGCGAAAGCGAAGTGCGCCTCGGCGCACCTTTCAGTTTATGAATTCACTCGAGCGCTTTAGCTCGCGTGCGCGAGACTACGCCGCTTTTCGGCCGTCCTATCCGCGTGAAGCGGTCGACGCCGTTCTCGAGGGACTCGGCGACCCGCGGCGGTTAACGGTTGCGGACGTCGGTGCGGGAACGGGAATCTCGTCGCGGCTCTTTGCAGACCGCGGAGCATCCGTGATCGCGATCGAGCCCAACGCGCGCATGCGCGAGGCCGCGCAGCCCCATCCGCGCGTGTCCTGGCGCGAGGGTACGGGCGAGCGTACGGCGCTGCTCGATGCGAGCGTCGACCTCGTCGTCGCGTGTCAGGCCTTCCACTGGTTTGCTACGGCTGCGTCGCTGGAAGAGTTCCGGCGCATCGCGCGTCGCCGCGCGGCGATGCTGCAGTACGAGCGCGACGAGTGCCACCCGTTTACCAAAGCGTTCGGGAAGATCGTTCGGGCGTATGCGACCGATGATACCGAGTTGCTGCGCGCGAAGGCGTTGGAGATTTTTCGCGGTTTTCCGCACGCGCGCGTCCGCGCCGGCACGGCGCATTTCAAACAATCGCTGAACGGGTACGCGCTTTTGGGCCGGATCGCTTCGGCGTCGTACCTGCCATCGGATGGACCGGCGGCCGGCGCCCTTCGCGCCGAGATCGAAGCGCTCTTCGAACGGCATCGAGAGGGTGACCGAGTCGACTTGATGATGGTGACGCACGTGCTGTGCGCCGATTGGTGACGCCATGACTGCTTCGGCGTTGCGCGTCGGCATAGACGTCGGCGGGACGTTCACCGACGTTGTCGCCGTCGACGCGCGCACGCGGGAGCTCGTCGCCGTGGTCAAGGTCCCGACCACCCATGCGGCCTCCGAAGGCGTGGCTGCGGGAATCGTGCGCGGCATCGAAGCGCTGCTCGCGAATCCGCGCGTCGAAGCGACGGCGATCGGCTTCATTGCTCACTCGACGACGCAGGCCACCAACGCGCTGCTCGAAGGCGACGTCGCTCACGTCGCCGTCCTGGGTCTGCTCGACGGCGCCGCCTGGCTCTCGAGGCGACAGATGCGATTCGCTCCGCTGCGGCTGGAGTCGGGCGATCTCTTCGCCCCACGCTTCGCGTTCGCAAGCGCCGGCAATGACGACGCGCTGCGCCGCGCGATCGACGCCGTGGTCGGCGAGGGCGCGGAGGCCGTCGCGGCCAGCATGAGCTTCGGCGTAGACCGGCCTGCACGCGAGTCGTTTGCCGTCGAGTGCGCGCGCGACCGCGGCCTCGCGGCGACGAGCGGGCACGACGTGAGCACGGCGTACGGGCTGCGCGCGCGAACGCGCACGGCGGCGCTGAACGCGGCGATTCTTCCGAAGATGCTGAAGACGGCGACGATGACGGCCCGTGCGGTTGAGCGTGCCGCGATTCCGGCGCCGCTGATGGTCATGCGCAGCGACGGCGGCGTCATGGATGTGCGCGAGATCGAGCGACGCCCAATCTTGACGCTGCTCTCCGGGCCCGCTGCCGGCATCGCGGGCGCGCTCCTCTACGAGCGGCTCAGCGACGGCATCTTCATCGAAGTCGGCGGCACGAGCTCGGATTGCTCCGCAATCCGCGGCGGGCGGCCGCAAATGCGAGCGGCGCGGATCGGCGGACATCGCACGATGTTGCGGACGCTCGACGTGCGTACGCTCGGCCTCGGCGGCGGCAGTCTCTTACGGATTGCGGGGAATCGAATCGTTGACGTTGGACCGCGCAGCGCCCACATCGCGGGCTGCGCCTATGCCTCATTTTTACCGGCACCTGCGTTGCGCGGCGCGCGGTTGGAGGGCGGACCGCACGCAGTTTTCACGACGCCGGAAGGCGTGCGAATCGCGCCAACGACGACCTGCGCGGCGAACCTGTTGGGCCTCGTTCCGGACGGCGCCTTTGCGAAGGCCGACGCCGGCGCCGCGCACGTTGCGTTCGAGCTCTTGGCGCAGAGTCTCGCGTCCGACGGGTCGCAGGAAAGGGCCACACCGGAGTCGCTGGCGCAGACGGTCATCGCGCTGGCCACCGATAAGCTGCGAAAGACGATCGAGCAACTGATCTCAGACTACTCGCTCGATCCGGAGTTCGTCACGCTCGTCGGCGGAGGCGGCGGAGCGGGAGCGCTCGTGCCGGCGCTCGCAGCGGCTATGAGCCTTCCCCATCGGATCGCGCGCGACGCCGAAGCGATCGCGCCCATCGGCGTTGCGCTGGCACTGGTGCGGGACGTCGTCGAGCGAACGATCTTCGCTCCGAGCGCGCAGGAAGTCGCGGCGTTGCGACGGGAGGCGGCCGATCGCGTTATTGCCGCCGGCGCGGCTCCCGAAGCCGTTGAGGTGGAAGTGGAGATCGACCCCCAACGCAATCGCGTCGTCGCCACGGCCTCGGGAGCGACGGCCTTGAATGACGCTTCGATCACGACCGTTGCGAACGAGGACGAGCGGCGCGCACTTGCGGCCGAGTCACTACGGTGTTCTCCGGATGCAATCGAGACGGTTGCGTTGACCGATGCGCTCCACGGCTACGCCAAACGGCGCCAGAGGCGAGCGTGGCGACGCACGCACGAGATTCTAGACGTGCGCGTTCTCGACGAGCGCGGCACGATACGCCTATCGGTGCGCGATCCCATCGTCGCACGAACCACGGTCGTCGCGCTCGCGCAGGAGTTAGGCGATGCGATCGAAGCGGCGACCGCCTTTGGCGACGTGGGCCGCGCGCTACCGGCCGTTTATCTGTTGCGCGGCGCGCGTATTGCCGCGTTCGAGGGGCTATCCAGCTCCGGTCAGGCGATCGAGTTGGCGTTCGAGGAAACGACGGGCTGCCATGGCGACGAAGCGGTCGCGGTGCTGCTCGTTCGCCGAACCGCTTAGTTCACGCGCGGCTGACGGACCGCCAAGCCTTCCAGTTGCTCGAGCGCGACGGTGCTCTTATTGCGGCCGTACGAATAGTAGAAGACCAGCCCGATCGCGAACCACACGATGAACGCGAGCCACACGAGCGGAAAGAATCCGCCGACCAGCGGGTTGCCGACCGCCAGAAACAGGATCAGCAAAAAGGCCGAAACCGCCGCGAGAACCGGAATGACGTAGGGCCCGAACGGGATCGTGAACGAGCCCCGCATCTCCGGATGCCGCCGGCGAAGCACCGGAACGGCGATCGAGACCAGGATGAACGCGGAGAGCGTTCCCATGTTCGTCACCGACCCGAGAATGCTGATCGGAAATAACGCTCCCGCAGCCGCAATGAGCACTCCAAAAATAATCTGCGAAACCCACGGCGTGCGCCACGCAGGGTGCAACCGTACGAAGATCGGCGGAATGAGGCCGTCGCGCGACATCGCGTAGAAGATGCGCGTTTGACCGTACATCATGACCAGCAACACCGTCGTCAGTCCGGCAATCGCTCCGAATGCGATGATGACTCCGGCCCAGGCCAAGCCGACGCTGTTCACGGCGTACGCTACGGGGAAGTTCACGTTGAGCGTATTGAACGGTACCATCCCGTTGAGGATCGCAACGACGATGATGTACAGGATCGTGCAGATCACGAGGCTCGAGATAATGCCGATCGGCAGATCCCTTCCCGGATTCTTGGCCTCTTCGGCCGTCGTTGAGACCGCATCGAAGCCGATGTAGGCGAAGAAGATGAACGCGGCCCCGCCGAACATGCCGGCGATGCCGAAGGGGAAGAAGCCGCCCGCGCCGGTTTGAGGGCCCGGCGGAAGGTGATAGTTCGCCGGATTGATGTGTCCGAGTCCAACCGCGATAAAGAAGAGCACGACTGCCACCTTAATGGCGACGATCACCGCGTTGACCGCTCCCGACTCGCGCGTGCCCTTGACCAGCAGCGCGGTGATCAAGAGGATGATGCCGGCCGCCGGCAAGTTCGCGATGCCGGGCGTTGCGTCCCAATGGCTGTGTTGCCACGCTGAGGGAATGTTCCAATTGAACAGCGTGTGAAGAATGAACGTGAAATAGCCCGACCAGCCGACGCTAACGGTTGACGCGCCGAGGGCGTACTCCAAGACCAACGCCCATCCGACGATCCACGCCAAGACCTCTCCCATCGTCGCGTACGTGTAGGTGTACGCGCTCCCGGAGATCGGAATCTTGCTCGATACTTCCGCGTAACAGAGCGCAGCGAGCGCGCTCACGATGCCGGCAACGACGAACGAGAGAGTGAGCGACGGCCCTGCGCGCGTCGCCGACGCAACGCCGGTTAAGACGAAGATGCCGGTGCCGATGATCGCGCCGATCCCCATCGCCGTCAGCGCCCACGGTCCCAGCGATCGCCTCAGGCCACCGCTTTCATCGCTGCCCTCCGCGAGAATTCGGGCGAGCGGTTTGACTCGTTGCATCAACACGGCGACTCCTTATGCAGACTAACGCAGAAACCGAATCGCAAAAGGATAATTGTACGGCAAACCTTCGGACGCTTTGACCGTTCCGATGATGATGAACACCACGGAGAGCAGCACGACGACGCCGGCGGCGATGGCCAGCGCCAGCCAGACCGTCGCGACGCCGATGCCGAAGGCCGTCTGCGCGGCATTGCCGGCGGTGCCCGTTTCAACGAAGCCGAGCGTCACTGCCGCTGCCACGATCACCGCAACGATTCCGAGGATCGAGAGCGTGATTTGATAGTTGAGCGACGCGCGGCCGTGCTCGCCGATGAACTCGGACTCGTGCCCGCGCAAGAGATACACGATCAGCGGCCCCAGCACGTGGCCAAACGGAAGGCCGACCGCACCGGCAAACGCGCTCAAGTGCATCGCCATCGCCCAGTTACGCTCCAGACGACTGATCGGAGTTTGTGCGGCGGTGGTAATTTGCATGTCGCCATATTGTGTGATTGACGGAAATGGCCTGCTGCAAAAGGCGCCGAAGCCGCGATCATGCCGGTCGTCAGCGCGGAGCGGGATGCGGATGTGATCGTCGTCGGGGGAGGCAATGCCGGCTGTGCCGCGGCGCTCGCCGCGGCGCGTCACGGCGCCGCGACCCTGTTAATCGAGCGCTACGGTTTTCTCGGCGGCACTGCAACGGCGGCGATGGTCGGGCCGTGGATGACCTTCCATTCCGGCGAAGAGCGCATCGTCGGCGGCATCGCGCAAGAGATGGTCGAGCGGCTCATGGAGCAGGGGGCTTCGCCCGGGCACCTGCCCGATTCGTCGGATTACGTGGCGACGATCACGCCGTTCGATCCCGAAGTTCACAAAGCGTTGCTCTTCGAGATGATGCGTGAAGCCGGAGTTCGGCTGCTGCTGCACGCGTATTTTCTCGAAGCCGAGCTCGATTCGGGAACCGTCACCGGCGCCGCGTTCGCGACGGTGGGCGGCCGGCGCGCGTATCGGGGCCGGGTTGTCGTCGATGCCACCGCCGACGCGTTGGTCGCCCACGCCGCGGGCGTGGCGACGCAACAAGGCGACGCTCGGGGTCACGTCCAGCCCGCGACGCTGATCTTTCGCTTGAGCCACGTCAATCTCGACGCTCTGGCAGACTACTTGCGCCGGCATCCCGAGGAAGTTCGCACGTCGCTGGAACCGAGAGATATTACGGCCCGAAATCTCACCGCCGTCGCCGGACTGCATGCGCTCTGGCGGCAGGCGCAAGAGGATGGAAGCGTCGACATCCCGCGCGAGCTAGTGTCATTTTTCATCTCGCCCTATCCGGACGAGGTGACGGTCAACATGACGCGCGTCGTCAACATCGATCCGACCGATCCGGAGGATTTGACTCGCGCGGAGGTCGAGGCGCGTCTTCAGGCGATGCAGCTGCTCCATTTCTTCCGCGAGCGGGTACCCGGTTTCGCTGGCGCGCGACTCGCGGCGACCGGTACGCAGATCGGAATCCGCGAATCACGCCGAATCGTCGGGCGGTACACGCTGACCGCCGACGACGTGCTCCGCGCCGCGCGCTTTCCCGACGGCATCGCCCGCAGCGCGTATCCAATCGACCTGCACAATCCCGTTGGAAGCGGAACGACGACGCACCGTCTGGCGCCGGGCTCGAGCTACGAGATTCCGTATCGGTGCCTTCTCCCGGAAAACCGCGAACAACTGATCGTCGCGGGGCGATGCATCTCAACGACGCACGAGGCGCTCGCTTCGACGCGGCTGACGCCGACAGTGATGGCGCTCGGTCAGGCGGCGGGCACTGCAGCGGCGCTGGCCTGCGCGCAGGGCGTTCGCGCCGGCGACGTGGACGGCGAACGTCTGCGCGCGACGTTGATTGCGGACGGAGTAATTCTTTGAGCGCGGCGCGCGCGCGCGCGCGGCGCTACGGCCTGCGAGTCGTGTTTGCCGATCTCGGTGATTGGGCGGCGTGCGAGCTGTTGGCGGAATACGATGCGCGCAACCGTGAGATTCGGGTGAACCGCCGCGTTGCGGGAAGCTTGCGCGGCACGGAGCTGCGCCGTTTCGTCGATTTGGCCGTCGCGCACGAGCTCTACCATCATCGCGAAGCGATCGGCGAGGTCCGGCGACTGGAGAAGCGTTCGGAGCGCGAGGCGGCGGCCGACGCTTTTGCCCTGACCG
>JAFAXS010000132.1 GCA_019240755.1 Vulcanimicrobiota bacterium | reverse complement strand
GTTGGCTTGATCGCCGGCGGCATCATCGGGATTCCGTTCGGCGTATTACGCGGGCGGCACACCGCCGTGCGGCCCACCGACCGGCGCGGCGTGATGTACCTGGGGTCGTCATGGGTGACGCTCGTAATCTTCGTGGCCGCATTCGGTTTGCGGTATGCAGCGCGCGCGCTCATGCCCCAACGCGGGAGCCTTTCGGCGACGATCGGCGACGCGTGTCTGGCATTCGCCATTGCGTTTCTCGTGAGTAGCTACGTGGTGATCTTTAGGAAGTATGAAGCGACGGGGAGTGCCTAGGTGCCCCTTCGACCCTTCGGCAAGCTCAGGGCAGGCTAAGCTCACGGTGACAACGGAGCTAATAGAGATACTGTTTCATGCAGTAGACGCTGCCGCCGGACTTGATGAACTCGGACGTATCGACAGCGGCGACGTCGTAGCCAAGATCCTTTAGGCGCGCGATGGTACGCGTCGCTTCCGAATGAATGATGGCGTTCCGATTCCCAGCCGTCGCGCCGTTGCAGGCCATTCGCGCGGCCTCGCGTTCGTCGACTTCGATGACTCGCGGGAAGCGCGCGGTGATCGCCGACAAATCGTCCGCGTCGAAGGCGGCCGGATAGACGACGGCCAGCGTCTCATCAATCGGCCAAAGTGCCGTATCGAGATGATAAAATCGCTCGGCCGCGAGGCGCACCGGAACGGCGGGAACGTCAAAGGTTTCTTCGAGCACCGGCCCGGCAGCGGCGTCGGTCCGTGAGCCGATCCCCAGAAATATGATATCGCCGCCCGGATGCCAGATTGCGTCGCCGCTCCCTTCAAAACCGATGTCCTTCGGACATTCCGTCACATTGTAGCCGGCTTCGACGAGACTTTGGACCTGCGGCATTACTTCGGGCCGGCGCGAGGCATGGCGCATGCGACTCGAGACCGCCCGGCGTCGCCCATCCTTATCCAGTCCGGTGAAAGCCGGGTTCGCCGTAAAGACCATGTCTTCGCAGCCTTCCAGCGGAGCCAGTTCGCGGATGGTCATTCCGGCCGTACGAAACGCTTCCACCGTCGCGCTCCACTGAGCGTTGGCGCGCACGTGGTCCACGGGTATACCGGGATCCATGAATGGATTCTTGCGATCGATTACGGCGAAGTAGACCGGCGGACAAACGAGGACGCCACGTGGCTGCATCATGCGCGGCGAAGCGGCGTCGGCAGTTGGTGCGGTATTTCGAGCGTCACCTCTTCGTAGGATTCGAAGCGAAGCGTAGCTTTCGTTGACGCGACGGCAAAGCGTGAAGGCGCAGTCGGCACGAGCGCGCGAACGACGTAGTCTTCGCTGCTCGCCGCGACGCTGCCCGGAACGGTGATTTTTAACCCGCCGTCCACGACATCTACTGAAACCTCGAGGGCCGCCGGCTTCGAGACGAACCGCCCTTGGAACCTACGCAGTTCTTCCAGCGGCAGCGCAATCGCTTTAGGTTCGGCCGGTTTGCGTTGCAACTTCATGCGCAGCGCACCAAGAACGACGAGCGTCAGTTGTGACGGCTCGCCGTAATCGTCGAGATCGAATCGCGCGACCGAGGCGTAAGTTCTCAGATACGGATCTTCGATTGAGACTTTGAAACTGTCGAAGTGCCAGTGCTCGAGCGGCCCATCGAAGCCGACGAAGCTCAAATGCAAGTGCCCGTCGTAATACCTGACGGTTGCGGTGCCGTAGAAATCGTCGTGGTAGGTACCGGCATATGCGTCGAGAGGACGAGAGGGCGCGGCGCCGGCGACGGTGGAGCGCTTGCGATCATCGTCGATGTAGTCCAACCGGTCGTGCGCGAAGCGTTCGGATTCGTGGAAGCGCTGCAACCACGAGGATGCGCGCTCTAGAATGACGGTGTCGATCGCATGGTAGACCAACGCCTGCGGCAGGCGGGAGCTGCCGACGTTAGCGAGTGCCGTGATGCCGAACCTCTTTTCGGGGATGACGGCGACGACGGCGGTCATGCCGTCCACATTGCCGCCGTGCGATACGAGGGTCAGACCGCGATACGCGCACACGAACCATCCCGCCGCGTAACTGAGGAACTCTGCTTCGGGGAACATCTCGCTCCACGCGGAATGCGCGATTATCATCTGCGGCGTATGCGTCATGCGCGAAGATCCGGTCGAGAGGAGGCGCTTCCCATCGAGTACTCCTCCCTCAATCGCCAGGCGCATCCAGGCGAGCATGTCCCGGGCGTTGGAGTAAATGGAGCCGGCCGGATTCATGTTGAGCCCGTCGTGCGCGGCGATCTCCGTGATGGTGCCGTTGATACGCGCGTGCGGCCGCGCAACGTTTCCGCCTTGATCGAGCGTTGCGAGCGATGGCCGGCTTTCCTCCATTCCGAGCGGGCTAAAAATGCGTTCGCGAATGAAATCGTCCCATGTCTGATGCGTCAGGGTGGTGATCAGCTCGCCCGCCGCAAGGTACATGACGTTTTGATATCCGAATGTCGTGCGAAAACTCCACGATGGTTCAAGGTAGGCGAGACGACGCAGCACGTCGGCGGCATCGTAGCCGCTCTTGTACCACATGAAGTCTCCGCGCTCCAGCCCGCTGCGGTGCGTCAAGAGATCGCGGACCGTCATTTCACGCGTCACGTACGGGTCGAACAGGCGGAAGTTGCGCAGATGGTCCAGCACGCGGCTGTCCCAGGAGATCAATCCCTCGTCTACGAGCATCGCGATCGCTGCGCCGGTGAACGCTTTTGAGGCCGAACCGATCGCAAAGAGCGTGCGATCGTCGGCGGGCTGGTTTCCCTGCACGCTTCGACGGCCGAAGCCGCGCGTGAAGAGCGTTTGGCCTTCGGCGATGACGCTGCAACCCAACCCGACGACCGGCCAATCGGCCACGGCGCGTTCGACGTCGGTTTCGAGCCGGGACGTCATGGCGCGACGTTGACGCGCGGCCAGTAGTTCGGATCGCGCTTTCGATAGGCGATGTTTTTGAAGTCCAACTGCAACGCGCCGGGCGGGCTGACATAGATCGCGTGCTTGGCGATCGCGGAGAAGCCTGCCCAGAAATGATGCGTGGATTTGAGCACGATGAGCCGGGCATTCTCCAGCGGGATTCCCAGACCGGTGAAGGCATCGGGAGAGAAGACCTGGGAACGGATCGACGCCAGCGCGAGGTCAATGCCGTCGACCGAGACCCACGCCGATCGCCCGAGCGCGACGGGTGCGCTGCGGTCCATGGCCGTCTGCGAATGATCTTCCACGATGGAACGGACGGTGACGCGCAGATCGAGCGGCGCGCCCGATGCCGGGCCGAGTTTGCCGCCGATGCGCAGATCGAGCGTCGCACCCGGTCCTGCTTCGGCGCAGAGCTCGACGGCGATGGGATCGTAGTACGTTCCGGCAACGACGTTCGTAGCGCCGCGTCCGAGCAAACCGCGCAGCAAGAACGTGGCGTCACCCGGCGCACCGCCGCCGGCGTTGTCGGAGACGTCCGCGAGCACGATCGGCCCGTCGGCGGCAGTCAACGCGAGCTCCACCCCTTCGTCCATGGCTACCGATTCGATGTGGGCCGCGTCGCGGATCTCCCAAAAGCGTTGCGCAAATCGGCGTGCCGTCTTCTCTGCGGCCTTTTGACTGCCGTCGGATATGGCGAGGGCTTTCGCCCCGCAACCCGGTACGTCGGCCCACGGAAACCCATGCATCAGGCTGACCGAAAGAATTCCGTCGCGCTCGTTTTCGTACGCCTCATCCACGAGCGCGCGCATGGCGGGATTCGTGGTCGGCCAGATACCGACCATGCGGCAATCCCGCATCGCCATGACCGGTTTGATGTTACCCGATACCGCGCCTACGCAGAGCCGATAGAGGTCGGCGCCGCGCTCAACCATGTCGGTGTGCGGATATTCCTTGTAGGCCACGATCACCGAGGCGGCTGCGACCATTTCCTCGCTGAGGTTGCCGTGCAGATCCACTTCTGCGCCGACGATCACGTCGGGCCCGACGAGTTCGCGGCAACGGCACAGTATGTCGCCATCGCAGTCATCGTAACCCTCGGCGGCCATCGCGCCGTGCAAGTAGAGCAGTATTACGTCGAGCGGCAACGCGTTTGTGACGTCACGGAGTATCTCGTCACGTAACGATTCATAGACGGAGCGAACGACTCGGCCGGCCGGCTCCGCGACGGCGGCGAGGCTTTCTACGACGGTGTGGCCGTCGCGCTCCGCGCGTTCACGCCAGTCGACGAGTGCAGCGAACTCCCATGTAGATGCAAACGGCGACTGCGCGCCCCGTTGAATCGGCGTACGTCCGAAGGCGGGCCATCCCGCCGGAATTGGCGAGAAGGTGTTCGTCTCGGTAAGCAGGCCGGCAGTCAAGATTCTCAAGCGGCGCTCGCGCCGCCGCGGCGGAGGACGGCTGACATGGAGTACAGTATTTTGTAGCAGATGCTAAAATATTCCTTTCACGCGCTGGGCGCGGCTGCTCTCGTGGCCGTGTGCGCGTGCTCGCACGGCGCATCCAGCTCCCGAGCGAACGACCGGCTCGTCATCGGGCGCATCGGCGATTTTCAATCGCTCAACCCGCTCTTGTTGCAAGGATCCGACACGGCGACGATTGTGCCGCTCGTCTTTTCGTACCTGTTAACGGTCGACCGCGACGGCAGACTGGCGCCGGACCTGGCGCAGGCCGTTCCGACGATTGCGAACGGTGGCATCTCAGGGGATGGGAGAAGGATAACGTACCGCTTGCGCCAGGGCGCGGTTTGGCAGGACGGCGAGCGCCTGACTTCGGCCGACGTCGCGTTTACGTTTCGTCAGGTGATGAATCCCAGGAATAACGTGCCGTCACGCGATGTGTACGACCAGATTGCGGCGGTCCAGACGCCGGACGCCCGGACGGTGGTCGTGACGCTCCGAACGCCGAATTCCGCGGTCCTTTCGTATTTCTTCGCGCCCGACGGGAACTATGCGGTTCTGCCCCAACACGTCTTGAAAGGGTATTCCGACCTCAATCACGCGCCGTTCAACGGGATGCCGGTCGGGAGCGGACCGTTTCGCGTGGCGGAGTGGACGCGCGGCGACCACCTGCGCCTCGTGCGGAACGACCGTTACTTCCGCGGTGCGCCGTTGATGAGCGAAATCCTCGTGAAGATACTGGCGTCGCGGGAAACCTTGCTCATCGAAACGCGCACTCACGAGATCGGCGCCACATTCGCGGGAAGCATTACCAACTTAGAGGACTACCAGCGAATACGCGGCGTGCATGCGGAGAAGTCGCCGGTGTACGGCGCGGCGATGGTGATGTTCAACACGCGCGATCCGATGGTGAGCGACGCGCGCGTGCGCCGCGCGATCATCGAAGCGGCGGACTTACCACGGATCGTCGCGCAGGCAAGCCACGGGACGCTGACGGTCGCCGGCGCCGCGCGTGGTTTTTACGGACCTGACTACGATGCCGGCATAACCGCGGCCCCGCGGTACGATTTCAATGCGGCGAATCGTCTGCTGGACGAAGCGGGCTGGAGGCGGAGCGTTGGAGGCGCTCGACGACGCGGCGGCGTCGCGCTGGCGCCCTCGTTCGTGTATATCCAGTCGTCGCCTGAGGCGGAAGACTTTGCGGTGCTGTTGCAGGCCGAGCTCCGGCGCGCGGGTGTCTCGCTCGTGCTGCGGCCATATCCCGAGCAGTTGTACGCCGCGCCGGCAGACGCGGGCGGCCCGCTGTTCGGCGGCCGATTTCAACTGGCGTTGTTGCAAATATTGATTCCGCTCGATCCGGCGACGAACTATTTTTTAGGCTGCGATCGGGTGCCCCCCAAGGGATTCAACTTGACGCGCTATTGCAACGGTACCGTGGACCGAGCAAACGCCGCGAGCTTGCGCACGTACGATCCTCGGAAGCGTGCCGTGGATTCTGCGATCGTGCAGCGAGAGGTAGCCCGGAACCTGCCGTTCCTCCCCGTGTGGCAGCAAGCGAACGCCGCGGCGTGGCCGGACGACCTTGCAGGTCCGGATCCTTCGGCGTTCTTGATCCTCGGCAACGTAGCGAGATGGCGCTACCGAAACTAGTGATTCCGGGCGTATAGCATTCGGGCGATTTGCAATGCGATGGTTTCAGGAGACGCGGTCGTGGCGTTGGTGAGGACGACGATTTCGAGACCGTCGGGATACACGAGGTTCATACTGCGATAGCCGATGGTTCCTCCGTTGTGCCAGATCAGGCGACGCCCTTCGTCTTGCCCGTGCATCCACCCCGACGCATACGACTGCGCGATATTATTAGCGGTATCTTTTGAGACCTGTGGCGGACGGTTTTTCGGCGCCGTCAGAGCTATCTGTAGGGTCGGCGCGTCGAGAATTTGTCGACCGAAGAATAGTCCGTCCCACGTGACGAGATCGTGGACAGTGGAGCCGAGCGCACCGGCGGCGTTCGCCCAGCTCATGTCACAGGGCTTGACGAGCACGAATCGCCCTTTCTTGTAGTCGTAGCCTTGCGAGGAATCTTTGCCCGGCGGAAGCGAGTTGGCGAGGTAGGTGGTGTGCGGCAGGCGCGGTTCGAGAATGTTGTCTTTGAGGAAGCGCGGGAACGTTTCGCCCGAGACACGCTCGATCAGAAGGCCGAGTGCGGCGTAGTTCGTATTGCTGTAATCCCATTTCGAGCCGGGGCGGAAGAGCAGCGGGCGATTCGCGCCGAGGCCTACGTAATAGCCGATCGAACGGGGGCGCACCGAGGACGCAAGAATCGACGCGAAGAGTTTCTTATCTACTAAGTAGTCCTGTAAGCCACTGATTTGGTCGAGGAGGTCGCGGACCGTTACCTGGCTGCTGTGGCGCACGCCGGGGAGGTAGTGCGCAAGTTTGGCATTCGGTTCGACGCGATGTTGTTGCACCAACTGCCATACGGCGGCCGCCGTGAACTGCTTGGTAATGGAGCCGATGTCGTAAGCGGTGCCGGCGTCGGCCGGCAAGCGTTGGGCGCGATCACGCAGACCGTAACCTCGCGCAAAGAGTACTCGGCCGTTCCGGCCAATTCCGACCGTGAGGCCGGAGACGTGCTGCAGCGACATTTGCCGAGCCGCGATGCGATCGACGCGCGCCTGGGCAGCAGTGCCCAGGGGATCGGCGAGCGCCGGTACCGCAGCGGCTGCCAGCGTTAGTGTAAGGACAAACGTCCATGGGCGCAATCGCATGATGTACGATATTTTAGACGTCGGCATAGTATTTTGCCTGCACCGCGGTGCCTAGGCGCGAAAGAGGTACCGGCCGCGCGGGCCATTGAAGCGCTTCAAATGGCTACCCAACGGAGCATAACCGCAGCTAAAAAGAAGAAGCCACAGCCGGAGATTCCCAACGTGGGCGCGATTCTGGAGCGACTGCGATCGCAGCACGGGATGAGCGTTCGGGATCTGGCCAAGAAGAGCGGTCTGTCGGTGTCGTTCATTCACGCGGTGGAGCGCGGCGATTCGGATATCTCGCTCGGACGATTGGCCCGGCTCGCTGAGGTGTTCGAGTACGACCTGGGTTCGCTGCTCGGATATACCTCGAGGCTGTCGCGCCCGAATTTCGTCGGCCAGGAGAGCCGTAAGCGCATACATCGCGGCAAAGGGGTCGAATATGAGGCGCTCCATCTCCCCGGCATCGATCTAGACTTCGTCGTCGTGAAGTTCGCACCCGGAGCGAGCTTTAAGGATGCTATCACCCATGAGGGACTCGACGTCGTGTACGTCAGCGAAGGCGAGATCTGCTTGGAACTCAACGATGCGGAGTATGAGATGAGCGCCGGGGATTGCTGCGTTTTCTCGGCGGCCTTCCCGCATCGGTTACGCAACGATGCCAAGCGAGCGGCCTCGATCATCTCGGTGACCACGGGCCGGATGTAGGAGGAGGTCCCTGAGCCGTGCAATATTATGCGCGAGAGTGCAAAATATTGTAGCTCAAGTGGAGCGGTGGGCGTTTAGTCGGCCCTTTCGGATTACCGGCTACGAGTGGAGCGACTGCGACGTTTTGCTCGTGGAAGTGAGCTCGGGCGAGCTCCGCGGCCGCGGCGAGGCGCTGGGGGTCTACTATCACGGCGACACGCCGGAGACCGCGTGCGAGCTCCTTCGTGACAGAGAAGTGTTGAATGCATTGCCGGCCGGCGGTGCGCGAAACGCTCTCGATTGCGCGCTTTGGGATCTGCGCGCGAAGCTCGAAGGACGGCCGGTCTGGCAACTGCTCGACTTGGAATCGCCGCGACCGATTATAACGACCTACACGATCGGTGCCGACGAGCCGGCGAGCATGGCGCAGGCAGCACGCGAGTACGCGAAGGCGCGCGCACTCAAACTCAAACTTATCGGCGACGGGGACGACGCGGAGCGGGTGACGGCGGTTCGAGCGGCGCGGCCCGACGTGTGGCTCGCGGTCGACGGGAATCAGGGCCTGACGCGCGAGTCGCTCGAGCGGCTCGCCCCCGTGTTAGAGCAATCTCGGGTCGAATTGATCGAACAACCGTTTCCGATCGGGCGCGACGCTGATCTCGACGGTCTTCGCTCACCAATTCCCATCGCTGCGGACGAGAGCGCGCAGACGAGCGCAGACTTGGGGAAACTCGCCGGACGGTTCGACGTGGTCAACATCAAACTCGACAAGTGCGGCGGACTCACGGAAGGCCTCAATATGCTGCACGAAGCGCGGCGTCTCGGATTGCGCCCGATGGTCGGCTGCATGGGCGGAACATCGCTATCCATGGGGCCGGCGTTCTTGCTCGGGCAGCTCTGCGAGTTCGCCGATCTCGACGGCCCGATCTTGTTTTCACGCGATCGTGAACCGAGCGCCGAGTACGACGACGAGGGCAGAATTTTTTGCAGCGAAACCGTGTGGGGCGGAGCGGCGTGAGCGAGCGTTACGCAATCTTGACGGAAGGTTTTCTAGCCGACATACACGGCAAGACCGCTCACGGCATCCTCCGCTATCGTCCGGAGCTTGCCGCCGTGGTGATCGATTCACGGTACGCCGGACGGCGCGTGCGCGATGTCGTTGCGTCACTGGAGAGCGATGTGTCGATCGTCAAGTCGGTACGGGATGCGTTGGCGTACGAGCCGCGTACGCTACTCGTCGGCGTCGCCACGGACGGCGGGGCAATCGCACCCGCGCTGCGCCGGCCTATTCTCGATGCGATCGACGCAGGCCTGAATGTCGTGAGCGGCTTGCACGAGCTCATCAATGAGGATGCGGAGATTGCCGACCGCGCCCGTCACAACGGCGTTCGATTAGTCGACGTGCGGGTGCCGCCAGCGCACATTCCGCTCTTTAGCGGTGCTGCCTATCAGGAGCGGCGGCCGATCGTGCTCGGGGTCGGCAGCGACTGCGCGGTCGGCAAGATGACGGCGATGCTCGAGATCGAACGCGCGGCGCGCGCTCTCGGCAGGGGCGCCGAGTTCATCGCGACCGGTCAAACGGGAATTCTCATCACCGGAAAAGGGATCGCCGTAGATCGGGTCATTGCGGATTTCATAACTGGGGCCGCGGAGCAGCTCGTGCGATCGGCAGATTCGGACGCCGAGATGTTACTTATCGAAGGGCAAGGCTCGATTTTTCATCCAGCCTATGCGCCCGTCGCATTGGGTCTGCTCTACGGATGCTCGCCCGACGCGCTCTTACTTTGCCACCGTCCCGGCCTCCCGACGATTCAAGGCTTTACGCAGACGATCCCCGACCTGCGGACGCTCGTAGAAATGCACGAGCGCGTGATCTCGTTCGTGAAGCCCGCGCGCGTGCTCGCCATAGCGCTCGACACCTCGGCGTTGAGCGAGCGCGAGGCGGACGAGGCGATTCGATCGGCGGAAGAAGCGACCGGTTTAGCGGCCGACGATCCCGTGCGCAACTCGGGCGCGAAACTATGGCGCGCACTAGAAGGGCTAGCGGCGCCTCGATGAGGCCGGCTACACGCCTCGTTTGCGGGATTCTCGCCTTTACGCTCGCGGCGTGCTCGAACAGCCCAAATAACGCAAAGCAGCCGCCGGACCTGAGCGCTGCGGCGTTGCGGCAGGTCGACGCAGTACTGCAGGCTGCGATCGCTCATCAACAGCTGCCCGGCCTGTCGGTCGCCGTTGCATCGAACGGCAGGCTGATCTTCGCGCGCGGCTACGGCTCTCGCAACGTCGGCAAGCGGTACGCGGCGTCGGGGCATACAGTTTACAACATCGCTTCGACCACCAAACAGTTCACCGCCGCGGCGATCATGCGCCTCGCTGAGCGTGGGTTGCTGCGCGTGGACGACCGCCTGTCGCGATACTTTCCCGAGTACCGGTATGCCAACCGCGTAACGCTCCGAGAGATGCTCGAACATGCGTCGGGGATTCCGGACTACCTGGACCTATCGAACGTTCCGGCGAACGCGACGACGAAACAGATTACCGCTGCGATCGCGCACCTTCCGCCGGTTTTTCCGCCCGGGTCGCGTTTCCAGTACTCGAACAGCAACTACGTTATTCTCGGAACGATCGTCGAGCGGCTAACGCACCAGTCGCTCAACGACGTGTTTCGGCGGTGGTTCTTTGGGCCGCTGGGCATGCGAGACAGCGCATCGGGCGTAGCTCCCTGGAGTCTTGCCAGCGGCGCGATGGGCTACGCGTACAAGAACGGCCGATTCGTGGCGATTCCGCAAGCCGTGTACGGTTACGGCGACGGCGCGATTGATTCGAGCGCGATGGATTTGATGACGTGGGACCAAGCCTTGATTGAGGACCGAGTCGTCAACGCGCGATCCCTGCGCGAAATGACGACGCCGCCGCGCGCGCAGGGCGAACCGCTGCCGGGCGGCTACGGGTTCGGCTTGCAGGTCGGGACGCTGTTTGGCCGGCGCGAGCTCGAGCATGGCGGCGATAACGAGGGATTCAAGAACGACAACGCCGTCTTTCCCGACGAGCGGTTCAGCCTAGCGTTGCTAAGCAACGGCAACCAGTTCTTCCCGGACTGGCTGCTCATTCGTCTGTTTACAATTTTTTATCCGCCGACCGCCCAGGCGCAGCGGGTGTTCGATGCCGGCGCGCCGGCCGAAGACATGCGGGTGACCACGCGCGCACTTCACATCTTGCAGCGCATGCAAACGGGAATCGCGAAAAAGTCGGAGATTCTTGCGCCGGAGATTCGCGGGGAACTCCCCGGCAGCCCCAAGCAGATGGCGACGCGTGCCGGCGCCGTTGGGTCGTTGCGTAAAGCGGTGTATCGCGGGATGAGCTATCGCGCCGGCAACCGCATCTACGAGTATTTTCTCTTTTATCCGCGCGCCGTCGTGGCGTATTTCTTCGTGCTGACGAAGCATGACGCGATTTACGCGGCGTTACCGGTGCGGGCCGACTGACCATGCATCTGAGGAAGCGAGGGCCGAACGTGCGCACTATTCTTACCGCTGCCATTGCCGTGCTATTGCTTATGGGTCGGGCGTTCGCCGCAACCCCGGGCGGCGTCGGGGGAACCGTCACCGACAGCGACGGCCGTCCGATTGCGGGCGCCAGCGTCAGCTTGCAGGGGCCTGGAAATTCGCGCGCCGTCACCGATGCGCGTGGCTCTTTCAGCCTCGGCGGCGTGTCGCCGGGCGAATATACGCTCGTCATTTCCAAGTCGGGCTTCGCGCAGTACACTCAACTGCTGAGCGTCTTCGCCGGCGAAACGGCACAGGTACACGCTGCGCTAATTGCCTCGACGTTCGCGTCGCTCCGCACGATCGCGCACGTGTCGACGACGCATGCCGGGTACGCCGCGATCAATACCACGACGGCAGCGGTCAACACGATCAACGGCCAAGTGTTCGCAAACCAGGGACAACTGCAAGTAACCAAGGTGCTCAACGAGACCCCCGGCGTTATCGCGCAAGGCGCGCCGGGAAACAACAACGGCGCGTCGCAGGGCAGCCCCCAGACGGTTCAGATTCGTGGCACGCTTCCATACGAGACGGAATCGCTGATCGACGGACATCCTACCCCGATCTCCTTGACGGGAACGTTTAATCCGATCTACTTGAATCCCGCGCTCCTGGAAGACGTGGAGGTGGTAAAGGGCCCAGGTTACATGGGCCCCGAGATAAACTATGCCATCGGCGGAACGGCGAACTACATCACGTTGCAGCCCACGCGTACGCCGCAGGCTCTGTTGACGGTCGGCACCGATAACTGGGGCGGCGTGAACACGGCGTTTCGGGCGACGGGCTCGACAAGGTCGCACGTGCTCGACTACGCCTTCGGGTATGCGACGAACGGATCGCCGGGACCGTTGCAAAACTATCCCGTCGCCGGTTCGCAGATCAACATGGTGGCGGGAGAGCCGTTTTCCTGGCGGATCAACGGTCAGTACCTCGCGATGGTCCCGGAGCTTCTCGGACCCGCGCCGGCGAGCCGCTATTACAAGTATATCGGACTCGTGGGGCAAGTGCAGTTTGCCGATCCGCTATACGTGTGCTGCTGGAAGCTCAATACGTCGTACGATTCGAAGGCCGAACTCGGAAAGGTTCGCCTCAATTTTTCGCAAGCGAGTTCGCTGACGCTGAGTTATCTCGGAGGCCAGGCGTTCTCGGACGCGGGCGGGATCGACGCGACCTCGGTGGCGCCGATCGGCTCGACCGGTAGTTTCGCCGTCTTTGCGCCGCCGCCGGGCTATCACGGCTCGATTCACCCAGGAACGGCGATTCCGTTCGAGTTCAACGCGTTTCTTCCGGAGTACGTCTCAGACCAACAGAACCTATATCAGGGAGAGTTTCGCACGACGTTCGGACGCTGGACCGCGCTCGCGCGCTATTTCTCCGGTGCCGACAGCAACTACGCATATCTGGACGCCCCGGCGAATGCGCCGTACGTCTTCGGCGGGAGCGCCTGGGGCGACGTGCCGTTGTGCCCTTCCGGGACGTTCGCGAAGGAAACGCCGAGCTACACGATTGAGTGCACGAAGAACGGTTCGACATTCGTGCCGCCGGTGATGACCTTTTTCAACGGACAGCACGCGTCGCTCTCAATGTTCAACGCGATCAATCAAGAACTAGAGTCCGACCATTTGCGCGGCGAATCGTTGCTATTGCAGACCACGAGCAACAACGGCGGTGACTTTACCCTCTCCGCCGACCGTTCGCATCACGATTCGTACCAGTTCATCAACGATCCGGTGACCGGCTTGCCGGCGCAGTATCTGTTGCCGCGTGGCGCGAGTCAGAGCTTCACCACGGAGACCGTGCGCGACCGGTTCTACGCGGCCAAGAACGTGTTCGCGAGCCTTGCGGACTATGCGATCCAATACCGGAGTCACTATACGGACGACGGCGGCAAGACCTGGCAGGACGCAACGCGCGGATATAATGCGCCGCGCGCCGCGGTCACCTGGCAGCCGAACTCCGACGTTTCGTGGCGCTTCGCGGCGGGGGCGTCGATCGCGCCGCCATTTCTCTCGTTCCTTTCGTCGCCCGGTTCGGCGCCGACGGAGAACGTCTCGGGCGTGCCGGCGGCCGGCTTCACGGAAAACCTCAACAACGGGTCCATCGCGCCGGAGACCGCGTTCGGGTACGATCTCGGCGTCGACAAGCGCATCCACGGCTCGGCGTCGTTTTCAATCGACGTCTATCGCGAAACGCTGTTCGACATGTACTTGCCCTCGACGTTCTTGATTACCAACTCGTACGTGCCACCTGGCAGCGCCACTGGCTACCCGCTCTACGGTTCGATCACGCAGAACCTGGGACACGCGCGCTACGAAGGCGTCGAGTTCGCAGTGCAAAACGCGCCGGCGACCGGATGGGGCTTTTTGGTGCAGGGTTCCTTTCAGCGGGCGTACCCCTACGCGCTACCACCCGGCTTCTATTGCACGAACGTGCCGGCATCGCAGTGCACGCCGCTTCACTACAGCACCAATCTCGGCATCGTTCCGGGCGTGAACTTTCAGGCGAGCGGGATCGGTTGGAACACGGTGAACGGCGTTTCGGTGCCGTACAGCATGGGCTACGCCGAGGTAAATTACCGCACACCGTTCGGTGCGTACTATAATTTCGGCGCGACGTATTACGGTTCGAACAATACGTATAGCGTGCCGGCGTTCTACGTTTTCTCCGGTGCGATGCGCCTCCCAATCCGGCGGGGCACATCGGTGCAACTATCAATCGACAACCTGTTTGACGCGAATGGAAAGCCGTGGACCAGCGACTTTGGCGGCATTGCGGCACCGTTGCAGCCGCAGTGCGTCGGCAAATTGGGCACGCCCTTTCAAGGCTTGCAGGGAACGGTGTGCACCGCGCTCGTTCCGGCGAAGGACCGCGTCGTCATACCGCAAGTCGGGCCGACGCTGGCGGGCAACTACGGGCCGACGACGTTTCGGTTACAGGTTATTCAGGCGTTCGGCGCGCCTTAGGCGCCTTCCCGGACCGAGGAGGGCGTAACTCCCATGATGCGGCGCATGCAGCGCGCTAGGTGGCTCTGATTTGCGAAACCGGCTTGCAACGCGACGTCGGCCAGCGGGGGATCGCCGGATTGCAATAGTTCCGCAGCGTATTCCACGCGGCGGCGGATCACGTATTGGTGGACCGGCATGCCGACCGTCTGTTTGAAGAGCGTCTTGAAGTGCGACGGGCTGAGGCCCGCGACCGTCGCAAGTTCCGTGAGCGTCAGATCGCCCGCGATGTTACCCCGGATGTAGTCGCAAACGCGCGTGAGGCGACGGCGGGAGAGCTGTGCCGTCGGCGCGGGCTCGGATGCCGGCGCGTACGTGCGAAGCAGATGCGAGGCGAGCGCGACGCCGAGGCTGTCGCCGTACAGGCGATCGAGCGGGTCGGGCGATTCGATCTCGGCCTTCACCGCCCAGCCGATGTGTTCGATCCGTGGGTCGCGCACGTGAAGCTGCGGCTGAATTGCGACGCGATTGGGGTTGACGCTCATCGAATCGGCGACCGAAAACATCAGCGATGGGCTGAGATACATCGTAAGCTTGACCGTGGACGATTCAGTCTCCCAAATGCGCGGAATGCCGGGCGGAACGATCTTAACGTCGCCCGGAACTTGCAGGCGACGAAGCGTCTCGCCGTTGCAGCTGCTCGTGACCAACAGCGGGTGCCCGACCTGCATGCTGACGTTGTAGCGCACGTACTCGTCTTCGGAGAAACCGGCGGATGCTTCGTATAAGACCGCTTCGAAGCCGTTCCAATGCCGGTCCGTGCTGGTCGCTCGTTTGCGAAAGACCATCTGGCGGTCCTCATGGCGGGCCCACGCGCGTTCTTGCCACATGAATCTACGGTAACGCTTTCCTCACAGTATTCGTGACCTTCGAGGGGCGCCCAGGATGACATTCTACCACGGTGCCGCGCGGCGGCAGTCGAGTACGTTCGGACGATTGCGGACACGAACGGACGCTCGGGGCGTACCCGTGCCCAATTGTGTTCGGCTTCGCCGGAATGTGAGCGACAGGGAATCGCCGCACCGGTACGCTTTTGCAAAAGCCCATCCTTCGACAGGCTCAGGATGACATTGTTGCATTGGAGGTTTATGTGAGAAAGCGATATTT
>JAFAXS010000103.1 GCA_019240755.1 Vulcanimicrobiota bacterium | reverse complement strand
ATCGTCAACACGGTGGTGGTGAAATCGGGAACGGCCATCTTCCTAACCGCCGCATTCTGGACACCCATTGCAAGTGCAAGTAGCGCCGTTAGCGCGTAGGCGGAGAACGTGCCGACTTGCACTGCGCCCGCCAACGTTAATGCGAGCGCCGCTATCCCCAGCAAAAACTTCACCACCGTCGCCTGCAACAGCAGATGCGTATTGTTTTGCGCGCGTCGAATCATCGCGCCGCCGGCCAGCGAACCCGCTAAAAAAGCGGCAATGGCGATCAGCGAGCCGAGTGCGGCGACGCCGCGAAAGCCCGCAACGGCAAAACCGAGAAACACAACGTTTCCGGTCATGTTGGCAACGAACACGTGTCCTAACCGCAGATAACTGATTGCGTCGACCGTTCCGGTCGTGACCGTGAGCGCGATCAGCGCCCACGGAATCATCGGCGCATCTACATGCGCTTGTTTCAAGGCTGCTTGTTCCATAATTTCTGCACCTATCGGTATCGAGCTCGTCGAGACTTGCCAAAACGCGTGACGCTTGCGAAAGCGCGTCGGCATCGGGCGGAAAACGCCCGGTTTGGAATCGCGATCGGCTGCAACGCTCGGCGGATTTGTGCCGGGGGCGCCCCTAAGGACGCCCTACCCCTTCGTGAGCGTCCGATCAGACGCTAAAATGTTGCGTTAAACGGAATTCCTCAGGGTTCTAACTACATCCAGAGGTCGCTCCGCACGAGTCGCACTTCTCACACGAGCCGTTGCGCACCATCGTGAGCTGACCGCATTCGGAGCAGGCGTTTCCCGTGTAGCCCTTGGCCTTCGACGCGGTGATCGCTTGCGCGCGAACGAGCGTCGCGGTCGCGCTACCGGCCGACGCTCCGTTGCCGTTCGTGTGTGGAAGCGCCGCCGGCGGCTCTTGCCCGGGGTGCAGATGGCTGCTGACCGGATGCAGTTTCTCCGCGACTCCGGCTGGGCGCACTTGTACGCCGGCGTCTTCCTCGGCGACGTACTCGACCTGCGCCTCCGGGCCCATGGCATCCATCTGCATGGACGGCTGCACGTGGGCAAGATCGTAGCGGCCGAGATAGCTGACGGCCAACTCGCGGAAGATGTAGTCAAGTATCGAGGTCGCCATCTTGATGTGATCGTGACCGATCACCGGGCCGTTGGGCTCGAAGCGCGTGAACGTGAAGGCCTCGACGAACTCCTCGAGCGGCACGCCATGCTGTAGCCCGAGCGAGATCGCGATCGCGAAGTTGTTCATCAACGAGCGGAAGGCCGCGCCTTCCTTGTGCATGTCGATGAAGATCTCGCCGAGCTGACCGCCGTCGTATTCGCCCGTTCGCAGATAGACCTTATGACCGGAGATCGTCGCCTTTTGCGTGTAGCCGCTGCGCCGTTGCGGCATCGGCCGGCGCTTCGCGATGTAGCGGTAAACGATCTTCTCTGCAATCTGCAGGGGCTGGCTGAAGGGTTGTGGCTGCTCGGCAATGGATTCTTCGCCCGCAACGTCGCCGAGATCGTACGATGCTGCGAGCGGCTGCGAGAGCTTCGAACCGTCGCGGTAAAGGGCGACGGCCTTGATCATGCGCTCCCACGAGTAGCGATAGGCTTCCATCACATCGGCGACCGTCGCGGTTTGCGGCAAATTGATCGTCTTCGAGATGGCGCCGCTGACCCAGGGTTGCGCGGCGGCCATCATGTCGACGTGCGCGAGCGGCCGGATGTAGCGGGTTCCATACTTGCCGCACGGCGTCGCGCAGTCGAAAACGCCGAGATGCTCGTCCTTTAGATACGGGGCGCCTTCGACCGTCATGCGCCCGCAGATGTGTGCCGACGCCTCCTCGATCTGCTGCGTGGAGAATCCCAAGCCGTCGCGCAGCATCGAAAAGTTGAAATCGTTGAGTTGCTCCTCGCGCAGGCCGAGTTTCTCCGCGCAGAACTCCTCACCCAAGACGAATTTGTTGAAGACGAACGGCAGCTCAAAGGCAGTGGGCAGGGCAGCTTCGACGCGAGCGATGGCATGCTGATCGAAGCCTTTGGCCTTGAGCGTCGCGCGATTAATGTGGGGCGCCTCGTTCAGCGTTCCGGTGCCCTTGGCATAGGTTTCGATCGCATCGATCTGCTCTTGCGAATACCCGAGCTTGTGCAGCGCGGCATCCACGGATTGGTTGACAATCTTGAAGTAACCGCCGCCCGCGAGCTTCTTGAACTTCACGAGCGCGAAGTCCGGCTCGATGCCGGTCGTATCACAGTCCATGACGAGCCCGATGGTCCCAGTCGGCGCCGTCACCGTAACTTGCGAATTACGGTAGCCGGTCACCTCTCCTATTGAAAGCGCCTCGTCCCACATCTTGCGCGCGAGCGCCCACGTCTCTTGCGTGAACAGCGTGGGCGCGTGCGTGACCGGCTTCACGGTCAACCCTTCGTATTGCGACGGATCCGCTGCGTGCGCGGCGCGGCGATGGTTGCGAATGACGCGAAGCATCGGCTCCCGATTGGCTTCGAAACGAGCGAACGGCCCGAGCTTCTGCGCCATCTCGGCCGACGTGCGATACGCCATGCCGGTCAGGAGCGCGTTGATCGCCCCGCACCACCCGAAGCTCTCCTCGGAATCATAGGGCAAGCCCATACGCATGAGGAGCGTCCCCAGATTCGCATAGCCCAGGCCCAGTGTGCGGTATCCGTGGTTCTTTTCGGCGATGCGACGTGACGGCATCTGCCCCATGGCAACCGAGATCTCGAGCGTCGTCGTCCAGATCCGCGTCGCTTCGGCGAAGCGCCGTGAATCGAAAGTACCGTCGTCTTTGAGGAATTTGACCAGATTCAGACTGGCTAAATTGCACGCAGTATCGTCGATGAACACGAACTCCGAGCATGGGTTGGTTGCGTTGATGCGCTCGTCGTTCGAACAGGTGTGCCACTCCTGAATCGTGTCGTCGAACTGCAACCCGGGGTCGGCGCACTGCCACGCGGCGACGACAATTTGCTGCCAGAGGTCGCGCGCTTTGATCCGCTTCACGACGTCGCCCGTCGTACGCGCCGTCAAGAGCCAATCGTCGTCGCGGTCCACTGCCTTGAAAAAGCCGTTGGTCAGCCGGACGGAGTTGTTGGAGTTCTGTCCCGAGACCGTGACGTACGCCTCTGAATCCCAATTCGTGTCGTACTGCTCGACTTCGAGGCGCGTGTAGCCTTGGCGCGCGTAGTCGAGCGCGTTCTGCGCAGCGCCTGAGGGGACACCGGCGGCGGTCGCGTCGCGAATCGCGTGGCGCAGCGACGCGTTCAGCGCCGGATCGAGCCGCGCGTTTTCAGGCACGCGCGTGTCGTGAGCGGCCGAAATGATGGCGTTCAGCCGCCGCTCGAAGACGCGTGCGCCGATGACTAAATCGGCGACTTTTCGTTCCTCGCGCACCTTCCAGTTGACGAACTCTTCGATATCCGGATGGTCGGCGTCGAGCACGACCATCTTGGCCGCGCGGCGCGTCGTCCCGCCCGACTTGATCGCCCCTGCAGCACGGTCGAAGACCTTGAGAAACGACATCAAGCCGCTCGACGTCCCGCCGCCGGTCAGTTTCTCTCCGGCGGCGCGCAGCTTGGAAAAATTGGCGCCCGAACCGGATCCGCCCTTAAAAATGCGCGCTTCGCGCATCACGCCGTCAAAGATGCCGCCCTCGTTGACGAGGTCGTCTTCGATGCTGAGGATATAACACGCCGACACTTGAGGATGACTGAACGTGTCGGCTGAGGCTTTCGCGACGCCGTTGCTCGCATCCACGTACCAGTGACCTTGCGCAGGTCCGGAAATGCCGTACGCCCAGTGCAAGCCGGTGTTGAACCACTGGGGCGAATTCGGCGCGCCGATCTGCCGCGCGAGCATCGCGCACATCTCGTCGTAGTAGATGCGCGCGTCGTCCTCCGAGTCGAAATAGCCGTGCTTCCAGCCCCAGTAGGTCCAGCATCCGGCCATCCGGTTGAAGACCTGGCGAGCGTCACGCTCGGGAGCGAACTGCTCGCCGCGGGGCAGCTTTTCGAGCTCGGGGCCATCGGCGATCGAGCGCTGCAGCCACGCCGGAACCCCGTCCTCTTCAACCCGCGCCGTCGCTCGGGGCACCCCCGCCTTGCGGCAGTACTTCTGAGCAAGGACGTCCACGGCGACCTGGCTCCAGCCGGTGGGCACCATCACGTCGGGCGCCTCGAAGATGACCGAACCATCGGGGTTGACGATCTTCGAGCTGCGCGGCTCGAAGGTCAGGCCGGCGTAGGGGTCGCCGGGAGCGGAGTACGTGCGAGTGAACTTCATATACGAGGCGGCTCTCTATTCTATCGAACAAACGTTCGATTGGCAACGGGTTCGATCTCCGGCTCGCGCACCCATTGTGCGTGGTCCTCTAGTGTACCACAAGATATAGTAGCCGTCCTTAAAGTCCTTGTGGATGTGTCGCCCTTTCGGCGAGGCGGCGGTGGAGAACCGGTTCATGGATTGCGAGCGGCGTGGAGTGGGTGTGGACAGGTTCGAGGATACCGGGGATAAGCGGCACAAAGCTGCGCCCATGCTCGGGCCCGATCGGTTCGCTCCTCGGCTGCATGCCGTGCCTCACGAAGAGCTCGAGGCCGCGGGCATCCGGGGGCTGATCGTCGACCTCGACAACACGCTGCTGGGCTTTCGGGAGACCGAGCTCGCCCAGGAGCACCTGACCTGGGTTGCAGCCGCGCTGGAACGCGGCTTTCGCATCGTGATGCTGTCGAATAACTTCTCCGAGCGGGTCAACGGGCTGGCGGCGCAATTGAACGTCCCCTGCATTCCGAATGCGCTCAAGCCGCTGCCGTTCGGCTTCCTGCGTGCGAAGCGCCACCTCGGTTTGCGACGGCGCGAAATTGCCGTGGTCGGCGATCAACTCTTTACGGACGTGCTCGGCGGAAAACTGTGCGGCCACTATACGATCTTGACGGAGCCGATCGAGCACAAGGACTTTGCCATCACGCGCTGCCTCCGCTTCTTCGAGCGGCTCGTACTGCGCGGTCGCCGATGAAACTCGCGCTCATCGGCGATCCGGTCGAACATAGCGCCAGCCCGCAACTTCAGCGTAGCTTCTTAGAGGACGCGGACATCGACGGAAGCTACGTCGCGATTCGTGTGGCGCGGGGCGAGGCGGTCGCGGCGATTCAGCGTTTGCGCTCCGAAGACTACGCCGGCTGCAACGTCACCTTCCCATTGAAGGACGAGTCGCTCGCGGCGTGCGATCAGCTGACCGACGAGGCGCGGCGTGTGCATGCGGTCAACACGATTTTCTTCGGGCGTGACGCGATCGGCACCACCACCGACGGCATCGGCGCTCGAATGGCCGTCGAAAGCCTGCTCGATGAACCGGTCGCTCTCAAGCGGATCGGCGTCCTGGGATACGGCGCAACCGCGCGCGCGATTCTCGCCGAGCTGCATGACAACGATGCCTATACCTTTATCTGGGGCCGCGACGCAGGACGCGTCGAAGCCGCCTGCCGAGCCTACGAAGCCTCCGCGTGGCCGCAAGGAAATCCCCCCGAGATCGTGATCAGCACGCTACCGCCCAATGCAGCGCTGCCGTCGTCGCTGATAAATCAGCTCCAGCGGGCCGACTTCGTGCTTGACGCAAACTATGGCCCACGCGCGACGCTGGCGCACGCCCTCCATCGTGAGGTCGTGGCCGGAGACGCAATGCTTGCGGCGCAGGCGAGAGCGAGCTTCGATTTCTGGCTCGCGCATCTCGACCAGTGGCGAAGGAGCGAATCCGGATAGAAAGAGGGGCGAACGGAGAGGTGGCAGAGCGGCCGAATGCACTCGCTTGGAAAGCGAGCAGAGGTGATGAGCCTCTCGAGGGTTCGAATCCCTCCCTCTCCGCCAGATTGTCAGGTTCAACGGAACCCGAGAGAGGCTCATCAGTGGAGCTCGCGCAGCGAGCGGAACGGTTGTTCGAATCTTGGGGCCCCGCGCGGCGTAAGGCGCGTGGGAATACTCTCGAGGGTTCGGATCCCTCCCTCTCCGCCAGATCGTCAGGTTCAATGGAACCCGAGAGAGCCTCATCAGTGGAGCTCGCGCAGCGAGCGGAACGGTTGTTCAAATCTTGGGGCCCCGCGCGGCGTAAACCGCGTGGGAATACTCTCGAGGGTTCGAATCCCTCCCTCTCCGCCAGATTCTTGGTGGCGCCGTTGGCGGTGGCGCTCGTGGCGCAAACGCCCAGCCCCGGGCGGCATATCGTTTCCAATCGCTTCGTGCTGCCGGCGATCCTCAAAGCGACGGCGACCGCGTCTTCGGATAACCTCGTATCGAACGGCAACTTCGAGGGCGGTAAGATTGACGAAGGTTGGATTGAATGCGGCACGCAGCCGGCGTACGTAACCATTGGGCCTGCGAGAGCGGGCTCGTTTGCGCTGTATTCCGGAACGCGGGACGGCCGGGGCGAGCCCGACGGTGACTCCGGCGTCTGTCAGGCGGTTCGAGTTCCGGCCGGCGCCGTGCTGACCGCCGAACTCTATCAGCTCTCGAACGAACCCGATGCGCGGTTCGCGTACCAAGAGGCCGATCTGCTCGACCAGCGCGGCAACATCGTGGTGAACCTCTACCGGGCCGCGAACGACTCGCCGCGATGGACGCGGGGCAGTTGGAATCTCGGCGCATACGCAGGCAATACGTATTGGCTCTATTTCGGCGTTCACGGCGACGGCTATGCCAAGGCGACGACGCAGCAATTCGTGACGAAGGTGATGCTGACAGGCAGCGCTTCGCCACGCCCCGAATAAGAGCGGCCATGCAGTCACGCACGCTGCTGTGGATTGGGGTTGGGGCGGGCGTCGCCGCGGTCACGGCTCTGGCGGTGTACGCGGTCGTCCACTTTTCCGCCGATAACCGTCGCGACGATCCAACGACCGTACGCATTCAGGAACTGATCGACGAAGCGAACTCGCTCCTCAAAGCACTCGACGAACAGCGCCACAGCGCGTAGTACCCTGCGCGCGGGCGCAGAACTCGAGCTTCTCTTCACCGATTTACTTGCGAACGGCCAGGCCGTTGGCCGCGCCGATGGTCTCGTCGTGTTCTGTTTTGGACCGCTTCCGCAGGAGCGTGCACGAATTCGAATAGCGGAAGTCAAGCCCCGCTACGCGGTCGCGCATCTCGTGCGGCTTCTTTCGGAATCGCCGCGCCGCGCCGAACCCTTTTGTCCGGTCTTTGGTACGTGCGGCGGCTGTCAGCTGCAGCACCTCGAATATCCGGCGCAGCTCGCATGGAAGCGGGACGCCGTTCGGCAGGCGCTCGCGCGAATCGGCAACCTTGGTGACGTCGAGGTCGCTGCAACGGTCGGCATGACGCAACCGCGCGCCTATCGCAACAAGATGGCCCTCGTCGTGGATCGGCGGCAGAATCCCCCGGGTCTTGGGTTCTATCGGCAGCGGTCGCACGACGTCGTCGCAATCGATCGGTGCCCCGTGGTAGCGCCGAAACTCGACGACTTATTGCAGCGGCTCGACGCGGCGCGCACCGAGCCGGCGGTGGGGGCTCTGCTGCGCGAGTCGCGCCACCTCGTGGCGCGCAGCGCCGCGGCCAGCGGCGAAGCGGTCTTGACGATTACGAGCGACCGGCGTTCTCCCGCGGCGGCCGCTGCCGCAGCGCAGCTGGTCGCGAAGATTCCGGGGCTGAGCGGCGTGGACAATTCCTTCGCGCTGCCGAGCGCCAACGCGATCTTCGGCTCCAAGCGGCAACTCCTGGCCGGCCGGACGGAGATAGATGAAGCGATCGGCGGCGTGCGCTATCGAATAACTGCGGGATCTTTTTTTCAGATCAATGCCGAGATCGTCGCGCGGATTTTCGAGGCGCTTCAGCCGAAGTTGCAAGAGGTAGGGCGCCTGATCGATCTCTATTGCGGCGTCGGCACGTTCTCGCTCTTCTTCGCGCGTCACGGCTGGAGCGTGATCGGAATCGAAGAAGATGCGCGGGCCATAGCGCAAGCGCGGACGAACGCGCGTCTGAACCGGCTCGAGGCCTACGCGTGCTTCAAGAACGCGCGCGTCGAGCAGGCGGTCGCGTCGGCGCAGATTGCGGCGCTGCTGCGCGACGCCACGGCGGTCTTTCTCGATCCGCCGCGCAAAGGCTCCGACGAAGCGACGCTGGGGGCGATCGTGCGCGCCGAGACTCCGCAGATCTGGTACCTGTCCTGCGATGCGGCAACGCTTGCACGGGATTTAAAGTTTCTGGTGGCCAAGGGCTATCGCCTCAACGCCGTGCAACCATTCGATATGTTTCCACAAACCGGACACGTGGAGTCGCTCGCCTTCCTGGAGCGAAGCGCCGCATGAGCGATCCTATCATTGACATCCGCTACGTCGCCAAGCTCGCGCAGATCGCCCTAACCGACGAAGAGATCGAGCGTTTCGGCGCTCAGCTAGGCGATCTGTTGCAGCACGTCGCCGCGTTGGAGCGGCTCGATACGGAACGCGTCGCCGCGACGGCGCAGGTCGTCGAATCGCGCAATATTCTGCGCGACGACGTTGCCCGGCCTTCGCTCGATCGGGAAACGGTTTTGGCGCAGGCACCCCAGCGTCAGGGCAAGTTCTTTCGCGTTCCGCGGATCATCGGCGAGTAGTCTTCATGCCGGCTTCCAACGAACTGCTCGAGCGAAGCGCGGCGGAGATCGCCGCGGCCGTGAACGAACGGCGCGTCAGCGCCGCGGAAGTGACGCGGGCGACGCTCGAACGCGTTGTCGCAACGGAACCCAACGTCGGCGCCTATCTGACGGTTCTGGCGGAAGCGGCGTTGGCCGAGGCCGCCAGCGTTGACCGGCGCGTTGCGCAAGGGGAGCGCTTGCCGCTGGCCGGCGTGCCGCTGGCGGTGAAAGACAACATGTGCCTGACGGGATCCCGCACGACCTGTGGCAGCAAGATCCTGGAACAGTGGATCGCCCCCTATACGTCCACGGCGGTCGCGCGAATGCTTGCGGCGGGCGCGATCCCGATCGGTAAGACAAACTGCGACGAATTCGCGATGGGAAGCTCGTGCGAGAACTCGGCGCTCGGCATAACGCGGAATCCCTACGATCTCTTGCGCGTACCGGGAGGTTCGAGCGGTGGATCGGCGGCTGCGGTCGCCGCTTTTGAGGCCGCTATTGGTCTTGGCAGCGACACCGGCGGATCGATTCGCGAGCCCGGCGCGTTCTGCGGCGTCGTTGGATTCAAACCGACGTATGGGCGAGTTTCCCGCTACGGGCTGATCGCGTTCGCCTCGAGTCTCGACCAGATCGGCCCGCTCACTCGAACGGTCGAAGATGCCGCGCTCACCTACGATGCGATGGCCGGATTCGATCCGATGGATGCAACCTCGGTGCAAGAGCCGGTCGAGCCGGCGGCGCCGGCGCTGCGCGACGACTTGCACGGTTTGCGCGTCGGCATCGTTCGAGAGTTCGATCCCGGCGCACTGGGTGGCGCAATGGACGCGCTGTATCGCGCCGCCTATGCGGGCCTCGAACGCCTGGGCGCGGAACTGGTCGAGGTATCGCTTCCAACGGCCGAGTACGGGGTGGCGACGTACTATCTGATCGCGCCGGCGGAATGTTCTTCGAACCTGGCCCGGTTTGACGGCGTACGTTACGGTTTGCGGGTCGCCGGTCGCGACGTGCGCGGCATGTACGATGCGACGCGCGCCGCGGGTTTCGGCGAGGAGGTGAAGCGCCGGATTCTGATCGGGACGCACGCGCTGTCGAGCGGATACTACGATGCCTACTACGTTCGCGCGCAAAAGGCGCGGACGCTCATCGCCGACGATTTCCGGGGCGCATTCGCAAGCTGCGATCTGATCGCGTGCCCTGCGGCGAGCTGCCCGGCGTTCCGGTTCGGCGCCAAGAGCGATCCCTATAGCATGTACCTGATGGATTACTACACGATTCCAATGTCGCTGGCGGGCTTGCCGGCAATATCCGTTCCCTGCGGTTGGGTGCAGCCGCCCGACGGAAACGAACCGCTGCCGATCGGACTGCAGCTGTGCGGGCCGCTCTTTGCGGAACGGCTCTTGCTGGGTGCGGCGCATGCCTACGAACGCGCTACGAACCATCGCGCGACCCACGCACCGCTCGCGCAGCGGTTGACGGCATGAACGAACGCTACGAACCGGTGATCGGCATCGAATGTCACGTCGAGCTGAAGACGGCGACGAAGATGTTTTGCGGCTGTTGCAACGAGTTCGGGGGCGAGCCGAACACCAAGATCTGCCCGGTCTGCCTTGGCTTGCCCGGAGCGCTCCCCGTTCCAAACCGCAGGGCGATCGAGCACATCGTTACCGTAGGTGTCGCGTTCGGGTCGACGATCGCGGAGTTCTCGAAGTTCGACCGCAAGAACTACTTCTATCCCGACATGCCCAAAGACTATCAGATCTCGCAGTACGACATGCCCGTCGCCGCGGGGGGCAGCGTGAAGTACTGGACCGAAGACGGCGAGCTGCGAGAGTGCCGGCTGACGCGAGTGCATCTCGAAGAAGACACCGGCAAGTCGACGCACGCCGGCTCCACCGACGGACGAATTGCAGGTAGCGAATACTCGCTGATCGACTTCAATCGCGCGGGCGTTCCCCTGATGGAGTGCGTCTCGGAACCGGACCTGCGCAGCGCGCAGGAGGCGGTGGCGTACTTAGAGGCGTTGCGGCGGACGCTGCTGGCGCTCGGCGTGAGCGACGTGAAGATGGAAGAAGGCTCGCTGCGCTGCGATGCCAACGTCTCGGTGCGTCCGGTCGGAAGCTCGTCCTACGGCACGAAGACCGAGATCAAAAACATGAACTCGTTTCGCTCCGTCGAGCGCGCCATCGCGAGCGAGGTCGCGCGCCAGATCGCCATAGTAGAGTCCGGCGGCCGCATCGAGCAAGAGACGCGGGGCTGGGATGAAATCAACGGCGTGACGCACTCGATGCGCAGCAAGGAAGAGGCGCACGACTATCGCTACTTCCCCGACCCCGACCTCGTGCCGCTGGAGATTTCGCCGGCGGAAGTGCGGCGCGTAACGCAGACGCTTCCGGAGCTTCCGGCGCAACGCTTCGAACGCTATACGGCACGCTATTCGATCGCGCCGAGGCAGACCGCGCAGCTGATCGATAACCCCGCGCTCGCAGGCTACTTTGAACGCGTGCTCGCGCTGGGTGCGCGTCCGGCACAGGCGATCAACTTCGTGCTGGGCGATCTGTCGCGGCTCGCCAACGAGACCGGCGTTGCCGTCGCGGAATCGGCGGTTACGCCGGAATACCTAAGCGGCGTCATCGCGCTGGTGGAAGACCGGCGCATCACTTCCAAGGTTGCGAAGGACGTGTTGGCCCGCTGCTGGCACGGCGAAGGCGCACCTGCCGCGATCGTCGAGCGCGAGGGCCTCGCGCGGCAGAGCGACACGGGCGCGCTCGTTCCGCTGGTAGATCAAATGCTCGCGGCACATCCGGCCGTCGTGGCTGACTACCGTGCGGGGAAGCAGAACGTCCTCGGTTTTCTCGTCGGTCAGGTGATGAAGGCGTCGCGTGGGACCGCGGATCCCGTCGTGGTGAAGGAACTGCTCAACGAACGGCTCTCCTCCGGATAGAAACAGGACGCCGATGAGTTTGGCGGACGCGCGAACCCTCGAAGCGCTCGATTTCGCGTCCGTGCGCGAGCGCGTGGTCGAGGCGACGCGCACTCACCGCGGTCGAGCCCGCGCCGCGTCGCTGGCGCCGGAGTCCACCTTTGAGGCGGTGGCCGACGCGCAGCGGCGCACCGCGGCGATGCGGACGCTCCAACGCGAGAACGATTTTTACATCATGCCTGCGGTGGATACGCAACCGGTGACCGAAGCGGCAGCCGTGGGGCAAACCCTGGGCGCGCCGGAGTTGCGCTCCATCGGCGATGCCCTCTCCGCGGCGGCGGCGGCATACCGCGCGGTCCAGGAACGCAGCGACCTCGCCGGCGTCGTCGCGGCATATCGGCCGCTGCGGGAACTGGCCGGCGCGCTCGTGCGTGCGATCGACGAACGCGGCAACGTTCTCGACCGGGCGTCTCCGGCATTGGGCCGCATCCGCCGCGCGATCGCGCACGCGAACGCCGAAGCGCGCGACCGGATTTCGAAAATCCTCGGCAGCGCCAAAAACGCCAAGGCGATTCAAGAGCATATCGTAACGATTCGCAACGGCCGTTTCGTCATTCCGATCAAGTCCGAGTTCGCCGGCGCCGTTCCCGGGATCGTGCACGATACGAGCTCCAGCGGTCAGACGCTCTTCGTCGAACCCTTGGGGGCGCTCGAGAGTAACAATCGGGTGCGTACCCTGCAGCTCGAGGAAGAACGGGAAGTCAACCGCATTCTCGACGGCTTGTCGCGCGACGTCGGTCGCGAGGCCATGCAAATTGAGATCAACGTCGAGATGCTGGCGGTTCTCGACCTGCTATACGCCAAGGCAGAGGTGGCCAAGCGCGGCGACGCGGTCGCGCCGGAGTTAACGGAAGAGGCCGAGGTCACGATCCATCACGGGCGACACCCGCTCTTGGGAGAACGGGCCGTGGCGCAATCGCTACGCGTGGACGGCGACGTGCGGCTGCTGCTCATCAGCGGCCCCAATATGGGCGGCAAGACGGTCGCGCTCAAGATGGCCGGCCTCTTCGTTATCATGACGTACTGCGGAATGCAGCTTCCGGCGGCGGTCGGAACACGCATCGGCAAATTCGCGCGCGTGATCGCCGATATCGGCGACGAGCAGTCGCTCGTGGCCAACACCTCGACCTTTTCGGCGCATCTCGCTCGGCTGCGAGAGGTGCTCGACGGCGCGGGTCCCAGCACGCTCGCGCTGCTCGATGAAATCGGCGCGGGCACCGAACCGAACACGGGCGCGGCGCTGGCGCGCGCGCTGCTTGAGGGGCTCCTGCGCCGCGGCGCGCGCGCAATCGTGTCCACGCACTCCCTCGAGTTGAAACTCTTCGCACATTCGACTCCCGGCGTCGCAAACGCGAGCGTGCGCTTCGATCCGGCAACCTTCGCGCCGACGTTTGAGCTCGATGTCGGAACGCCGGGACAGTCGCTCGCCCTGCCGCTCGCATCGCGCTTGGGAATCGAGGCGCAGATCATCGCCCGAGCGGAAGAGTTGTTGGAGGGTCGGCAACGCGAGTACGAGGCCGCGCTGGTCGACCTCTCGGCTCGAAGCAGCAAGCTCCGCGATACGCAGGCATCGCTCGGCCGGGAGCGCGCCGAGGTCGCGCAGCAATTGGAGTCGCTCGCTCGGGAACGGCGGCAGCTGGAGGAGGAGCGGAGAAAATTCGCGGCTCGTGCTGAGGAACGCCTCGCTGCGCGCTTGCGCGAGTTCGTACAAGAACTGACGCGCGCCCAGTCGCAAGGCGAGGCGCAACGGCGACGGGCGGCTCGCGTGACTCCGGCGCAAACGAGGGCCCTTTCCACCACGATCGAGGCGATCCACCGGGATCTCGGCATCGCTCAACGCGATGCATCGGCGGACAGGGCAATGGTCTACGCACCCGGAGATCGCGTCCTAGTGTCGTCGATGAATCAATCCGCGACGGTCGCAGAAGACTGGGACGATCGGCTGCTCGTCTCGATCGGCTCGATGAAGATGCTCGTCGCAAAAGCCGACGTGCGCCGTGAGAGCGCGTCTACGGGCGCTTCAACCGAGCCCCGTTCCGAAGGCGCGGCCGTGCGGCTTGCGGCCGCGGCTCGCGGGAATCCGTCGTTGGACGTTCGCGGGATGCGCTACGCGCAAGCCGAGCCGATCGTGGAAAAATGGATCGATGACGCGCTGCTGGCCGGAACGACGCCGCTGCGCCTGATTCACGGCAAAGGAACCGGCATGCTCGGCCGTGGGCTCCAGGAGTACCTGCACGCTCATCCGGGCGTCACCGCCGTTCGCTACGCCAATGAAGAGGAAGGCTCGACCGGCGTGACGATCATCGACCTGCGCGCGTGAACACCGATCACATCGAGCTGCTCGACGGTTTCGAGCACGTGGAGACGGTCGCCGACTTTCAAGAACGGCTGCGCCTTTCGCGGCCGCTCCGCGTCAAGCTCGGCATCGATCCCACCAGCGCCGACCTGCACTTAGGCTTCATGGTCGTGCTGCACCAACTGCAGCGCTTCGCGGAAGCGGGGCACCGCGTGATTCTGATTATCGGGGACTTTACGGCGCGCATCGGCGACCCCAGCGGCAGAAACGTCACACGCCCGCAGCTCTCGCGCGACGAGATCGAAGCCAACATGCAGACCTACCGCGATCAGGCCGGGAAAGTCTTAGACCTGGAACGCATCGAGGTGCGCTACAACTCCGAGTGGCTCGATCGTCTGAACCTCACGGATATGGTGAAGCTGCTCGCCAAGACGACGGTCGCGCAGATGCTCGAGCGCAATGATTTCAGCCAGCGCTACCAGTCGGGCGCTCCCATCGCGCTCCATGAGTTTCTCTATCCGGTGGCCCAGGCATACGACTCCGTGGCGATCGAAGCCGACGTCGAGTTGGGCGGCAGAGATCAACTCTTCAACCTGCTACTTGCACGGCATTTCCAGCGCGAGTTCGGTCAGCCGCCGCAGATTTGCGCGACCGTACCGCTGCTGATCGGCCTCGACGGAGAGAAGAAGATGAGCAAATCGCTCGGAAACTACGTCGGCGTCACGGAGCCCGCTGCCGATCAATTCGGCAAGCTGATGCGCATCCCGGATGGGCTGATCGCGACCTACGCCCGTCTCGCCGCATTCTTTTCAAGGAACGAATGCGAGCGCCTGGGACGGCGCCTGGCCGAAGGCGATGCGGATCCGATGCTGGAGAAGAAGCGCATCGCGCAGGCGGTCGTAGCGCAGTATCACGGCGAGCCTGCGGCGCTCGCCGCGCGCGAATTCTTCGAGCGCACCATCCAGCGCAAAGAGATTCCCAGCGACTCGATCGCGGAGTTGCAGCTGGAAGACTGCCGCCGCGTCACGGAAGTTTTGGTCAAGGCGGGCTTCGCCGAAAGCCGGCGGGCTGCGGAACGGCTGATTACCGGCGGCGCGGTGAAGGTAGACGGCGTGGCGGTGAACGACGCCAAGGCGCCGTGGACGTCGCAAGCGCCCGCCGTGCTTTCGGTGGGCTCGCGCCGCTTCGTTCGCGTTATTCCCTAGGTTCCCTTAGAGCCGCGCGCGCAGTGCAGCGACCTGCGGCGGCGTGAAGGCGTACCGCCGTTTGCAGTATTCGCAGACCGCTTGCGCGCCATCGGGACGGCGCGTCAGCTCGAGCAGTTCGTCGGCGCCGAGGCCGAGCAAGACCGCCTCCACTTTTTCGCGGCTGCATCGGCACGCGAACTTCACGCTCTTGCTCTGCATCGAACCGAGCTTCCAGTCGCCGGCCAGGTCGCGCATCAACTCTTCGGCGCCGGCGCCGCGTGCGATGCTCGTCGTCACCGGCGGCAACGAGCGGGCGCGCTTTTCGAGCTCGATGCGCGTCCGTTCGTCGCTTCCCGGCAGCACGCGCGCGAACAGCCCGCCCGCAGCGACGATTCCGTCGGGATTCGCGAGCACGCCGACTGCGACGACGCTCGGTATCTGTTCGGACTGGGCGAGATAGAGCGCGAGATCCTCGCCGATCTCGCCGGAATGCAGCGGCACCACGCCCGCGTAGGGTTGTCCCACGTCGCTCGAACGCGTTACCTGCAGCGAGCCGCTGCCCACCGCGCCCGCCACGTCGAACTTCCCGCGCACGTCCACGGGCAGATCGACCTGCGGATTGTGGGCGTATCCGCGCGCGCCGATCGTGTGCGCGTCGAGCAGCCACGCATCGGCCGCTAACGTTTGCAGCGGTCCGCTTCCGGCAATCTGCAACGAAATGCGTTCGTTGCCTTTGAGTCCCGCGCCGAACAGCACTGCCCCCGTCGTCAGCCGCCCGACGGCGGCGCTCGCCGTCGGCCAAAGATCGTGGCGCCGGCGAATGTCGGCGACGAGTTCGGTCGTGATGGCGGCAACGAATGCGACTCCGGCATCCCGCGCGGGCGCTGCCAGCAGAGCATCGGGCATGGGCGCCCCTCTGATGCGAAGGCGCGGGCTTTTCCTCTAAAGAAGGCGCGCCGATGCGCGTTTTGGTGCTGCACGGACCGAACCTCAACTTGCTCGGCGAGCGCGAGCCGCAGATCTATGGAACGCAAACGCTGGCCGACATCAACGAAGCGATCGGCAAGGCGGCGCGCGAGCTAGGGTTCGAGGTGCAATGCGAGCAGCACGCGAGCGAAGGCGCGATCATCGAGGCATTGCACCGGGCAGGAGCGACGTCCGGCGGCGCGATCGTGAATCCCGGTGCGTACGCGCACTATTCGTACGCGATCGCCGACGCCATCGCGGCGATTCGAATTCCCGTGATCGAAGTGCACCTTTCGAACGTCGCGGCGCGCGAGGAGTTTCGCCGCATAAGTGTCACGGCAGCCGCGTGCCGCGGCGTCATCACCGGCCTGGGTGCCTCCGGGTACGTTTTGGCGCTGCGGGCATTGGCCGAGCTGCTTTCCAATTAAGGGGCGGCCCGGCGCAGGCAGCGAACAGAACGACGGAATCGGGCTGTAGCGAAGCTTGGTTATCGCGCTAGTCTGGGGGACTAGAGATCGCTGGTTCGAATCCAGTCAGCCCGACCATGTACTAAAGTCAACTTTGTCGCATTTGCCAATCTCCTGCGAAGGATTGCATGCAACTCCTTCTAACGACTAGGCGTTGATGAAAGCCGCGCGTGTTACTCTGTGGTGTTCGCTCGTTGCAATGGGTTGCGCAATAGCCGCCTGCGGCGGCGCCGTTGGAACGTATTCTGCAACGAATGGACTGCCGCCGGTTGCTTCCGATGCGACGGGCACGACGGCGAACCCGATCAAGCACGTCGTGATTGCGATACAAGAAAACCGCAGCTTCGACGATCTGTTCGCGACCTATCCCGGCGCGGATGGCACGAAGGTGGGGGCGGTGGCCGCGATGCCGCCGTCGATCGCGCAGAGCTGCTCGCCGCCGATAACGCAGCCCACGACGATTCCGTTGCAAGAGACTCACCTCGCCGGCAGTGTGGATCTCGACCACATCTATAACGGATATAAGACGGAGTTGGACGGCGGAAAGATGGACGGCTTCGATCTCGTCGGCCAAAGCGCCGACGGAAGCGGTCCGCCGGCATGCACGCTGGCGTATCAGTACGTTAATCCGGCCGAAATCAAGCCGTATTGGGACATCGCCAAACAGTACGTTCTCGCCGACCATACGTTTCAAACGCAGGGCAGCTCCAGCTTTACCGCGCACCAAGATCTGATCGCGGGCGGCACCCAGATTTCCGCGACGCAGGCCGTGATTGACAATCCAACGTGGTACCCGTGGGGCTGCGACGCGCCGGCAAAGGTGGTGACGGCCATCATCAAGCGCTACACGCACCAGGTGTACCGCTATGCTGGCCCCTTCCCGTGCTTCACCTATCCGACGCTGCGGGATCTGCTCGATGCGAAGGGAGTTTCCTGGAAGTTCTACGCCGTGAAGGTCAATAAGCCGCCGCACGGTTTGGGGCCCGGAATTTGGAGCGCCTTCGACGCCATCAAGGCCGTGCGCTACAGCTCGGAGTGGAACACCAACGTCACGCGGTCGAATCTGGACTTTTTCACCGACATCACGAAGCGCCGGCTTCCCGCGGTCTCGTGGATCACCCCCGATGCGAACGACTCCGATCATCCCGCCGAACGGAGCGATACGGGCCCGTCCTGGATCGCGTCGATCGTCAACGCCGTCGGCAAGAGCCCGTACTGGAAGTCCACGGCCGTCGTCATTCTGTGGGACGATTGGGGCGGTTTCTACGATCACGTCGCTCCGCCGACGCCGTACAACTGGCAGGGCGGACCGGGATTCCGCGTGCCGATGCTCATCGTCTCGGCCTACACGAAGCCGCACGTGGATCACACGATGTACCAGTTCGGCAGCGTCTTGCGGCTGATCGAAAAGATCTGGGGTCTGGGCTCGCTCGGCAACAACGATCAGCAGTCGCAGAGCATCGGCAACGCCTTCGACATCAAGATGGCGCCGCGGAAGTTCAAGCCGATCCAATCGAAGTATCCGCTGCAATTCTTTCTGCACAAGCAACCGTCGGGGCTGCTCCCCGACGCCGAGTAGAGGCGCACTATGCGGTCCACATTGTTCGCGGCCATCGTTGCGTTCGGGGCGGTTATCGGGATGAATGGTTGCGGGGGGAGCGGCAGCAGTTTTTCGGCGCCCAGTTCGATTCCGCCATCGGGAAAGGGTCCGCAGGGCTCGCCCATTGCCCACGTGGTGATGATCGTTCAAGAGAACCGCAGCTTCGACAATCTCTTCGCGCTGTTTCCCGGGGCCGACGGTGCGAAGCGCGGCCTGATGAAGGTGAAGTCCCACGGCAAGTACGTGGACCGCTGGCAAAAGCTCCAACCCCATTCGCTCATCATGAGCAGCGACATCCAGCACTGCCACGCTTCCTTCCTAACGGACTGGGATAACGGCAAGATGGACGGGTTCGATCTGTCCGCTCTCGGGGTCTGCCCAAACGGCACGAAGTTTGCCGGCAAGGTCCCATACCAGTACGTGCAGCAGTCGGATATCCAGCCGTACTGGGACATTGCGGATCAATGGGTGTTGGCCGATCATCTGTTCCAGACGCAGGGCAGCGGCAGCTTCACCGCCCATCAAGACCTCATCCGCGGCGGCACGCACATTACGGTGAACGAGAGCATCATCGACAATCCCAGACAGATGCCGTGGGGCTGCGACCACGTCGGGACGTCGAAGGTCGATCCGACGTCCCTGATAACCAACGCCGGCAAGTATCTAAAAGATCAAGGTCCGGTGCCGTGTACGAATGACTTTCCATATTCCGGGAGCAAATACGCCACGTTGGCGACGCTTATGGACGCCAAGAACGTTAAATGGAAATATTACGTCCCGTGTTTCGTGGGATGGAACCAAAATAATTGCGACAAGGGCTGCCCGAACACGTGCGCGGGTTCGACGCTCAACGCGTTCGATGTCATCTATTCGGTGCGATACGGCCCCGAGTGGGGAACGAACGTCTCCATGCCGGAGACGAACATCTTTACCGACATCACGAACCAGTCGCTGCCGGCGATGTCATGGGTTATGCCGGAGGACAACGACGACGATCATCCCGGGGAGAGCGTAGATTACGGGCCATCCTGGGTCGCGAGCGTCGTCAACGCGATCGGCAACAGCCCGTACTGGAAATCCAGCGTCATTATCGTGCTGTGGGACGACTGGGGCGGTTTTTACGATAGTGCCGCACCGCCGAAGCAGAACACGCAGGGCGGGCTCGGGTTTCGCGTGCCGATGCTGATAATCTCTCCCTACGCGAAGATGGGAACGTCGAGCCAGGGTGGCTACGTATCGCACACGCAATACGAGTTCGGCAGCCTCATGAAATACATCGAGGAGAATTTCGGTCTCGGATCGTTGCACACGACCGACACCGGCGCGAATAGCATCGGCGACTCGCTGGACTATACGCAGTCGCCGCGCGAGTTCCACACAATTCCGTCGCAAAAGACTGTCGACTTCTTCGAGCACCTTCCGCACACGGTTTCGCACGGCGACCCCCAATGAGGGGGGGCTGGAGCGTCGCGGCGCTCCTGTTGGCCGGCTGCGCGAGCTCTGCGCCGCCGGCCGAGCCATTTTTGCGGACCACGCCGTGGGGCGGCCCGGAAACCGGTGCGGGCAAGATCCAGCACGTCGTGTATATCATCCAAGAGAACCGCAGCTTCGACAATCTCTTCGCGGGTTATCCCGGCGCCGACACCGCCTCTACCGGCAGAATCTCAAACGGCAAAAGTATTCCGCTGCAGCCCGTGAGCCTCGCGGATACGTACGATATCGATCACTCGGCGCAGGCGATGTTCACGGCCTGTCGCGGTAAGGGCAAACTCCCGGGAACCGACTGCCGGATGGACGGCTTCAACTTAGAGAAAGCGTATTTCTGGCCGCCGAGCGTCCGCTTCGGCGAGTACGTCTACGTTCCGCACCGCGAATCGAAGCCATACTTCGACATGGCGCGCGAGTGGGTGCTGGGGGATCGCATGTTTACGTCGCAGCTCGACGAGAGCTTCGTCGCGCATCAGTACGCAGTCGCCGCGCAGGCGGGAAGGGCGGTCAACCTTCCCTTCACGTTCTGGGGCTGCGGTGGGGACCGCGCCGACGTCGTGTCGACGATCACGCGGCGGCGCAACCCAAACGGCGATCCGGAGCGCCCGTGCTTCGACTATCAAACGCTCGGCGATGAGTTGGACGCGGCGCACCTGACCTGGCGGTTTTACACCAGCAAGTACGGCAGTCCGTCGAGCGGCAGCGGCTCGTCCTGGTCGGGATACCAGGCGGTGAAGCACGTCTACTACGGGCCCGACTGGAAGAAGGTCGTGACGCCCCAGAAGCGCTTCCTAACCGACGTTCCCGCAGGCAAGCTGGCCGACTTCACGTGGATCACGCCGATCTGCGTGAATTCCGATCACGTCAACTGCGGAGGCGGCTTCGGGCCGTCGTGGGTTGCGGCGTTGGTCAATACGATCGGCGAGAGCAAGTTCTGGAAGACGACGGCGATCTTCGCACAGTGGGACGACTGGGGCGGCCTGTACGATCACGTCGCGCCGCCGTACGAAGACTACGACGGCCTGGGCTTCCGTGTGCCGCTGCTCGTGATCTCGCCGTACGCCAAGGCCCATTACGTGTCGCACGCGCAGTACGAAACCGCCAGCGTGCTTCGGTTCGCCGAAGATCTGTTCGATCTGAAACAACTTGCCGCCGCCGACGCCCGTGCCGCCTCACCGGCGGCGGATTGTTTTGATTTTCACCAGCAACCGCGACCCTTCGTCGCGATTAAAGCGCCGAAAGGCCGCGATTTCTTCCTGCACCAGGCCGAGGATCATCGCATCCCCGACGTGGAGTAACCTCGCATCGCCCTACTCGGTGTCGACTGGGCGATCGTCCTCCGGTTGCTTGAGGAAGTACTCGCGGGAATCCGACGACGGAATCTGGATGAAGGTCCGCGGCGACTGGGTGAAGTCGAAGCAATCCGAGATGCTCGTCGCGCGCTTATCGGTCGTGCCGAGCCTGCCGAGACTCCAGTTGTCTTCGACGAACTTCAAGATGCTGCCGAACTCGTACTGCGTATGTGAGATGTAGCCCGGCTTACTCGGGACGGCCTCGCGCCCGTATGGCGAAATGACCAGCATCGGTACGCGAAAACCCAAGCCTCCCCAATGATCGAACCCGGCCGGCTTCACGTGATCGTAGAAGCCCCCCCAATCGTCCCAGACCACGATGATCGCCGTCGTGTTCCAGTACGACGTCGTGCCGATCGCGTTGATGATGCTCGCTACCCACGAGGGTCCTTTGTCGTTGCCACCGGTCGCCGGGTGATCGGAGTTGCCTTCGCGTGGAATAACCCAGGAAACGGAAGGCAGCGTTCCGCCCGAGATGTCGCCGAAGATCTTAGTCTCCGGCCATACGACTTTCGTTCCCCACTCGGGGCCAAAGCGTACGGGCGCGATAACGTCGAACGCGTTCCAGTAGCCGCCGGAACCGTATTTGGTCAGCGCCGGCGTGTAGTATTTCCACGATATCGATTTGGCGTCCAGTAAGTCGCGCAGCGTCGGATAGCCCGCCGACGGCGGAAACGCGTTGCTGCACGGGAAGGGGCCTTTATTCCCCTCGTATGCTAGCGCCTTGCCCTTCCAAAAAACGAGTGAGGTCTTCGTTCCGGCGCTAGCGTCGCAACCCCAGGGCAGCGAGCTGGGCGAATCGATAATGCTGAGCGTCTTTGCTTCATCGATCGTCGTGCCACCGCGGATCAAATCTTGGTGCGCCGTAAAACTGCCGCTGCCTTGAGTCGCGAACATCTGATCGGAGAGCACGTATTGCTGCGCGATAAACCAGTACGGCGCGATCTGTTGCGGATTGACGTATTGATACGGTAGGCGGCCGGCATCGCCCGGCCCGCACTTGCCCTTCGTCTCCTCGTCGAAACCATTCATCTTCCCGCCGTCGTAGTCGCGCATGTAACCTTGTCGCGAGTGCCCGAGATCGCACGGCTCGGCAAGATTCTCCATGCGCAGCTTCACCAACCGGCCGCCGCTCATGCGCCCTTTGGTTGCGCCGTCGGCGCCGGGGAATCGCGCGAACAAATTGTCAAAGCTTCGATTTTCTTGAACCACGATCACGACGTGCGTGATGGGAGTGGATGTGCCATTTAATCGCACGGCGGGGCTGCCGGGAACGGCATTGCCGGCCGCCGTAAAAGACTGCGAACTCGGAGAGCCGCTGCAGGCAACCAGCCATGCGGCTGCGACGATCGGTGCAAGAGAAGGGCGCAGCAGCAACATTCCGCCCGGTTCGGCGGCGTTCGCGGCTTTTCCGTCCCCTGTTTTGGCTACCGCGGGAGTCGTTTCACGATCCGAGAAAGAGCCTTTAGAAGATGCACAAGTACCTCGTCCTCGCGTCGCTGTTGACGCTGACCCTGAACGCGCCCGCGCTTGCAGCGCAGCAGCCGCCCCCGCCGGGAGCCCCTCCGCCTGGTGCTGCTCCGGCCGCGGCGCCGTCGTCGTCGCCGCAACCGCCTCCGGATCCCGCGCTCACGGCGCGCTTTTCGAACTTCTTAACGCAGGTGCTCGCTGGCAAGATGCCGAGCAGCAACGTGTCGGACGAAGTGAAGCACGGGCTCACTCCGCAGTTGCTCGGTCAAATTCGCGGCTCGTTCGCGAGCCTCGGGCACTTTCACCGTTTAGAGTTCGTGCGCCAAGATTCGGTGCAGCAGTACCGGCAGTATCACTATCGCGCCGTCTTCGATAACGGGTCGCAGGGCGTGATGTTCGTCGTCGACAGCTCGGGCCTGATCGCCGGCTTCTTTCAAGATCCCTCCGTTTAACTGAACCGTGAACGACCGCGGCGAGCGCCCTCGCTGGCGTTCGTATCTGCCGGCGGCCCAGATTGCGATCGGCGTCGCCGGACTGCTCGGCGCCATCTTTCACGCTTTCCCGATCCACTCGTCGTTGCACCGCGAAAACTGGCCGGTGCTCGACGCCGTGGACATCGGCTGGATCGCGCTGATCGCCGTCGCGGTCTTGTTGCCGGGCATCAGTAAGCTCACGCTCGGCGGCGTTTCGGTGGAGCTGCGCGAGGAGGCCCGCGAGAGCGCGCAAGAGCTGCAGAGCGCGATCGAAGAGTACGCGAACCTCGTTCAAAACTGGTCGAGTTCCGCGGTTCTGTACGTCGACATGCTGGCCAAGGCGCAGAGCGATGACGACCGGGCTATGCTGCTGGCCCACTATTTACGCGATCGTATGGGCGAAGCGAAAAACTACCTGAGCGAGGATCCCGAAGACGACGTGCGCATCGCGCTCTGGATGTACGATCCCACCTCGCGCCGGCTCGAGTTTTTCTTCAGCAACGAAGACGTTCCCACGAAGCAGAGCTACGCCCTCGGCGAAGGGATGCTCGGCGAAGCGTTCTTGGAGCGGCGATACTTCAACGAGGCCGACGTGCGCAATCTGCCGTCGTACCTCAACACGCGCAACGGAGACCCGCCCTACCGCGCCGTGCTCTGCATTCCGATCTTCTTCGGGGACGACCCCATCGGAATGCTCACCATGGACAAGCGTAGCGCGTCGATCTTCAGCTCGGCGGCGGAGGACATCGCGCGTGGCCTGGCGGCGCAGTGCGCGCTCGCCATCGACCAGTTCCGAAAGGCCTAAGCGCTCGTCGCGACTTTTTCGAGACGCTTCAGGGCGCGGGTGGCGCGCACGCTCGGGCTCTGATCCGTAACGGCGGGGGAGCCGCCCTCGCTCTTGACGGAGTCGAGCGCTCTCTTGACGTCCTCGATCGACTTCTTGTACTGGATCATCGCTCTATCAGACCGTTCGAGATCGCTCACGGTTGCGCCTACATATCGTCGTCGATCGCGCGGTAGGTTTGCTTCTCGTGAAGAAAATAGTTTTTGCCGAGCCGCGTGGCAATCACTTTGAACGTGATCGGCTTTTGCGCGTAGTTAAAGCAATCCAAGATGCTCGTCGCGCGGCTGTCGGTGGTGCCCAGCTGACCGAGGTTCCAGTTGTCTTCGATATACCGCAGGATGCTCCCGAACTCGTATGGCGTAGCAGAGATATAGCCCGCTTTTGCGTACGGCGATACGATGATCGCGGGGACTCGCGGCCCCAACCCGCCATAGCCGTATTGTGCGGTCGGTTTCATATTATCGTAGAGGCCGCCCCAGTCGTCCCAGACGATGATAATGGCTGTCGAGTTCCAGTATGGGCTCGTGCCGATCGCATTGACGACGCTCGCGACCCACGACGGGCCGTTATCGATCGTTTCGCCGGGATGATCGGAGTCCGGCTCGCTCGGGATTACCCAAGAAACGTTCGCAAGCTGGTTCGCGGTGATGTCGTTGAAGATCTGTGTCTGCGGCGTGATGACGTTGGTCGCCCATTCCGGGCCCTTGCGCACGGCGGCGACGAGGTCGAACGCGCTCATCAACTTGCCGTATGTCGTTTT
>JAFAXS010000057.1 GCA_019240755.1 Vulcanimicrobiota bacterium | reverse complement strand
TCGTTTTGGAGGGGCACGACATTGACGCGCCGTGGGCAGTATTCGACGCGACCATTGCGGGCTGGACCGACGAGTTCGAGCTGAACGTCGGTTACCTCGACTCCGTTCCGGTCATTCTCACCGCGCTGCCGACGCGGCGCTGGCGCGTTTACCTTCGGCCGAGCTCCGGCGAGTCGGACCTCGTCGACGACGCCGCATCCACGGTACGGCGATACCTTCCGGCGGCGACATTCGTTCACGTCGCGAATCCAACGCGATTTCACTGCGCGAGCAAAGTCGCCAATCGCTTCCGTTCGGGGCGCGTATTGCTCGCCGGCGATGCAGCGCACCTGTGTTCGCCGGCTCAGGGACACGGAATGAACACTGGGCTGCAAGACGCGTTCAACCTGGCCTGGAAACTCGCCCTCGTCTGCGACGGCGCAGCGGATCCCGGACTTCTCGATAGCTACGAGGCGGAGCGCCGGCCCATTGCTGAAATGGTGGCGCAATCGGGCGATCTCACAGAACAAGGACAAATGGTCACCGGCGCGGCGCGGCGGCGCGACCGCGACGCGGCGATAAGAAGAACGTTTGCCGCTCCGGCATCGCGCCATAACGAAATCGTTGCGGAGACCGAGCTGAACGTTGACTACTCCACGTCGCCGATCGTTTTCGGAGAGCCGGGCCGCGCTCTCGGCGCCGGGCAACGAGCGCCCGGCACAATACCGGTTCGGTCGGCCGGGCATACGCTCGCGCTCGCCCGAGGCACGGCGCCGCAGGACGGCGAGTTTGCCACCCTCCTCGATGACGTGCGAATCGCCGTGAAGGATTCGCGCGTGTTCGAGACCGTGGTTTCGCTGGACAGCGACAGTTCGCTCGGAGGCGATGGCGGCGCCACGCTCCTCGCCATCCGTCCGGACGGATACGTCGGGATGCGCTGCGAGCGAGATCATCTGGCCGCGCTGCAGCGATACCACCGAGCATTAACGAGGCCGGCTTGAGCGTGGCTACTGGTCAGCCGCGAGGACGCCCCGCGCGATCGTTACAGTGGATCCACCCACCTTTATTTCGCCGGATTCCGCGTTGGTATGCACGTGCAGGATGCTTTGCCGGCCCATCTGAGTGCCTTGCTCGCTGGTGAAACGAACCGACTCATCTACGGGAAGCAATCCGTGTTTCATCATGTAGGCGGCGAGAGGGCCGGTGGCGCCGCCGGTCGCCGGGTCCTCCGAAATTCCCGTTTGAGGCGCGAACATACGCGAATAGACGTCGAACGAAGCCGCGGGCGTCTGCAGCTTCATTGCAAACACGAACGTCCCGACGGAATTCACGCTTCCTAGCGCGTCGCCAAGGTATTGTTGTTGTATTGCTGCACGGTCGACTGCTTCCGCACTCTGGAGACAGACGAACAAGAGCGGGCTTCCGGCCGAGGCAAACTGCGGTGCGACATCCCGGCGTACGTCGCCGAGAGTCAACCCAAGGAGACGGGCGCAAAACGCCGGGTCGAGCGTCTCGTGAAACGTCACCGGCGGCGTCGTCAGCCAAAGGCAAAGCCCTTCTGCCGTACGCTCCAGATCGATCGGTATGCGTCCGGCCTTCTCCTCAATAACGCAACGCTCGAGCGATCCATGTCGTTCGGCCAGCACGGCGGCTGCTCCAATTGTCGGGTGACCGGCGAACGGCAGCTCGCGCTTCGGCGTGAAGATCCGGGCATTGGCTAGTGCGCCGGCTCCTTCAGGCGGAAAAAGAAACACGGTTTCCGAGAGATTGAATTCGTTGGCAATGGATTGCATCGCCGCGTCGGAGAGGCCCTCCGCCGTTGGCACGACGGCGAGCGGATTTCCCTTGAACGGCTCTTTCGTAAAAACGTCGAGTAGAACGTACTCGTAGTTATTTGTCACGTGGTCCACGCGTCGCGCTCGCTATTTCCCGTCGCCCGTCGCGACGATTCCGATCGACTCTACCATGAGAACGATGGACCGCCGAGGTGAACGCGGCCGGTGCATCGTTGCCTTCGGTACGGTGAAGCCTTGATGGCGCCCGAGCACGACGGGATCACGCCCCTCGACGTCCAAAGAAATCTCGCCGTCGAGAACGAGAAAAAACTCGTCTTGTTCCGCGTGCTGGTGCCAAGGAAACTCGCCTTCAAAGATGCCGAGGCGCACCACCGCGTCGTTGACGGTCGTGAGCGTCTGGTTGAACCAAGGCTGGTTCGCTGCAACTTCGGCCGGAATGTCAACGAGTCGGAGGAAGCCGTACTTGACATCCTCGTTATTTCGAAAGTTTGGCGGCAACAGTTCTTTCATGTTATTCCTTTGGCGATAAAATTGCAGAGCCGACGCTCCTTCGGCGCGGGCCACCGTCACCCCTGAGCGCTGTTATACCACGCGTAGGAAGGCGCGGTCCCCTTCGGAACTCAGGTCCCATGAGTGCACGAACGATACTCGCTTTTCTTGTTGCCCTGATACCGGCTGCCGCCACCGCGGCGAGCCCGGCTCCACCGGTTCGCCCCGAGCCGCCGCTGCCAATTTTGAAGCTTGCAAATGCGGTCGTTAACGCCTCGAATAGGGACGACGCCCCATCGCTGTCTACACTTTATACGAACGACGCAATCGTAGTCGATGAGATTCCTCCGTTCTTGTGGCGCGGAGCCGGCGTGGGCGTTGCATGGTGGCGAGCCGTCGAGGCATTCATAAGAAAGGAACACCATCGTCTCAGGCTCGTCAACGTTCGCATCAGTGACTTCCAACGCTCCGCTCAGGACGGTTATTTGATCCAGGCGATGACAATTCTCGAGACTGGCAATGGGCCGTCAGCCGGTGAGTCCGGAACGCTGACGTACACGTTCCACGACAGCGGCGGGACTTGGTTGATCTCTAGTCAGGTCTGGACGACGAAACCCGAGTAACAAAGGCCGAGTGAGCGACTACTTAACCGTGTAGCCTTTCGACTCGATGCATGCGGCGAAAGCGCGACGGAAGTTGTTGATGCTTTGAGAATGCTGCGCTTGCGCGCTCGCCTGGGCGTAGTGCCGCTCTGCGTTGTTCATCGCGTTTTGGCGGCCGCGGCCGAGTAACGCGCCCGCCGCTGCGCCGATGGCAGCGCCTTGTCCCGCATTCCCCGCGATCGCTCCGATCGCTGCCCCGCCTGCTGCGCCGCCGGCCGCTCCGCGAACCGCGCCGCCCTGATGCACCGTCGCGGATTGTGCGGTCGCCGGCGGCAAGTTTGCGGGATCGACGCCCGTCTTACTGCGCGCCGATTTGTAACACACGGACTCGTCGTTAGCCTGCTGCGCCTGGGATTGCCCCTTTGCCGGATACGCGTAAACGCCGAAGAGCGAACTGAGCTCTCCGGCACCAAGTAGAACGAAAAGCGCTAAAAGCGACACGAACCGCACGAAATACCACCCCCTTCGTTTGCAGGTATTCTTCGCGGGCGAACTTGGTACGTCTTTCCGAATTTGCGGCAAGCGAATCCGGAATCTAGGCGAATCTCTATGCATGAGCACGATCCTAGCGACGTTAGTGCTTGCGAGCACGCTGTACACGCTTCCGCAAGACGTGCACTGGATGCCGGTCACGGGCAAGGGCGTACGTAGCGGGGCAACTTATGCCATCGTGGCTGGAAAAGTGCCGTCGCACCCGCTATCTCTCCAGAGAGGCGCGATTCGTGGCATGTGTGATGTCCTATTCCGGTACCGGTTTCCCGACGGGTACGTCTATCCGTGGCACGTGAACAACGAATACGACATCTACACCATACTCAAGGGCACGCTGATCATCGGTTTCGCGAAGAGCCACGCACCCTCGGCCGAACGCATCTTGCCGGCTGGATCCGTCATGCAAGGGCTGAAGACGGAACCGCACTACGGGCGGGCCGTGGGCGATACGGTCTTCGACGTCTACGAACCCTGTCGCCTCAAACGCTGAACCGCTTCATCGTAAAGTACATTCTGCACGAAGGGATTCAAAATTAATCATGCCTATGCGACGCGCTGCCGTGCTTCTAGCCGGCGCTTTTCTTGGTTGCGCATATCCGACGATGGCTCGAGCCAGTCTGGCGCAACACATCCTCACCGCGTGGCCCGGGAGATGGTCATGCGTCGCGCTGACCTCGACGACTCTGCCCGTAAAGCTGACGATGCGGGCCGCGACCTACGGCCCGTGGGTGCAGTTCCGCGGCAACGAGCCGGCGCACGACGGAAATCCGGCCCGCACCTTTGTAATGTTGGTGACGTACAGCCGGCACGCCAAGAAGTGGCTCATCGACAGCTACAGCGACCGCGGCGGCGTGATTCTCTCCAATAGCGCTGCCGGCCCCGACCAGCGGCGGCAAACGTGGATCAACATCTACCCGGTCGATCCGGCGCAGGAACCCGGCACGATCGTCATGGGCGAAACGACCTGGAACACCTACGACGCGTGGACGGCGCATGGGAAGCGCATCACTGCGCACACGAGCTGTAAGAAGCTACCTTGAGGCTCATCAGCTAAGATCGGCCTCTGAAACGGCGGGAGGCGGCGTATCCGCCGCGACGTCGTTGCACGTCATCAGTAAATGGCCTCGATCCACCCCTGATGACACTGCGAGCTCATCGCACGCTCCGTTTCGCCGAGCACGATTCGCTTTCTTAGGTTCGCGCGAACTCGCTTGCTGCGGCGGCGTCGAAGGAGGTCTGCCAAAGGTACATCTGGTTCCCGTCGGGATCTTCCAAGCTTGCAAATTTCCCGGCATCCTCTTCGGTGATCGAACCTTTGATCGAAACGCCCTTCTCGTTGAGGCGCGCGATGACTGTTTCGATCGGCTCGTCGATCTCTAGTCCGAGCACCATCGCGCCCTTGGTGCCCGGGGCCGGATACGTTGGCGATGCGGGGTGCAGCCCAATGGTTAGGCCCCTCCCCGCTTCGACGGTCGCCCACGCGTCACCGAAGCGATTCGTCAGCTTGAGGCCGAGCGTGCCCGTATAAAAATCGATTGCCGCGTCCATGTTAGAAACGAAGATCGTCGCGTTGCCGCCTGAAATCATGGTTTGTCTCCTTTAGGCACCCATAATGCGCCATTTCGTGTACAATGAAAAGAGCCATCCGGGAGGACCACTTTGAAGGCGCGCCCTGACATGCGAGTTCCCTGCGTCATCTTGAACCGCGGTGCCGGGGAACCGCTTCACCGGCAAATCGTGCGCCAGATCGCCGCTGCGGTCGCCGACGGCACGCTGGGCGCCGAGGCGCACCTCCCCTCATCCAGGTCCCTGGCGAAAATCTTGCGCGTCTCGCGGAACACCGTCGTCACTGCCTACGACGAGCTCGCTGCAAATGGTTTGATTCGGGCAATGCGGGGCTCCGGAGTGCGGGTGAACGGTACGGCACCCCTCTCGGGAATGCCGCTCGCCGGTATGCGTGGTCTTATCGAGGCAGCGCATTTTCCGGCGAACGTCTTGCGGATCGAAGACTCCGACGCCAATCCGATCTACATCAGATATTAGCAGCGGGAAGGATGCCGAGGATTTCTAGTCGTAGGTCGTCACGCTTTCGAAAGGGGAGCAATACGATGCGCATTTCCCGCTTGCTGCTATGTAACGCGGCTGCAGCCGCTCTTTTAACCGCCTGTACGAACGGCCCTTCACAATTCGGCATTCCGTCCGGCCCGCAACTTAGCGTGAATTCGATCTCCTTCGCTTCTAAGGGGCCGAAGATCTCGAAGGTTAGCAGAATACGTCCCAAGCAAACCCAGGCGATTTACATTACGGGACGCGGTTTTGGGACATCCCAACCGTATATGGGAGATGGTCAAGGCTACCTCGTGTTCTACATTAAAGGCTCTCTAGGCGATTGGGCAGCCGGATGCGGGCCGCACGAGAGCGAAAATTGCACCGTCGGTCTCAACGTCACGAGCTGGACGAACAAAAAAATTACGGTTGCGGGTTTCACCGGCCAGTACGGTCACTCTTATTTCGTACTGAAGAAGGGCTACACGGTCTACGTGGACGTGTACAACCCGCAAACACTAAAGGGTCCAGCGCAATCCCAGGCTATTATAGTCCGGTAAGGCCCCAACTTTCGCGATCCGTCGAGTTGCGAAAGGTATGAAAACTTCGCTTTTCATCGCCCATGCATTGAGCGTTGGCGCTGCCGTCGGGTTGCTCGCAGGCTGCGGCGCATCTGATCGGTATGTCGCACTCTCTACGTCGCCTGCGGCGGTCGCTCCGCCGCAGGTACGCGCGAAGCGCCTTTCTCCGATTATCTACGCGATTGGCGCATTTGACGGCACCCTCTACGGCTATTCGCAGAAGCCGGGACATCGTCTGCTCGTGAAGGTTGGCGCTTTGAGTCTAGCGGCCGACGTGTACGTAGATCCTGCGCGGCACGTATACGTTTCGAATGGCGGCAGCGTGCCTGAATTCACTGCCCATGGCAAGCCGTTGCAAACGTTTGACGATACCGGCCACGATGCCGACGGCATCGCGCTCTGTCCCAACGACACGCTCTACGTCGCAAACGCTGAAGGGGACTCAATCTCCGAGTACGCGCATGAATCGACGGAGCCAACGGGCGCGATCGTCGATTCCGGAACTCAAGTATTCCATGTCGCGTGCGACTCAAAGAGCGACCTGTTCGTGACGATTGGTGGAAAGCCGGGAGCCGTCGACGAGTTCCCGGCTGGAAGCTCGACCCCGATCAATCTTCCAATTCGGCTCAACTTTCCCGAGGGAATCGCAGTCGATCGCAGCGACGACGTGGTCGTTGCCAACGGAACGACGATAGACTTCTACCGCGTCGGCGCAAGCAAACCGTTTAAGCAGATTGCGGTTCCCGACAGCACGATCGACGTTGCGTTCGACGCGAGCGATCGCTACGTGTGGGCGACGACCAACGCCGGCCTGGAGAAATTCTCCGTCACAAGCGGTAGCCGGACTGACGAGATTTCCGGAAGCTTCGGCTTCATTGCGGCGAGCCCGCGCGACTGACCGCGTAGCGCGGACGACGGGCTAGCGCCTGGGGCCGTGGGCGCGAAGCTCACGAAGTTGGGTAAGGTCCTTCCTATGAACGGTAGTGCACAGCAATCGCGACGAAAATTCGTCGGTATTATCGGGGGCGCGACGCTCGCCGCCGGGGCCATAGCAAACGCTGAGGCTGCGCAGGGAAGTGACGACAAGCCAAATCCCGTCGAGGATTACCCGAAACCCCCGTACCCGGACCAGAGTCAGCCGTGGCCCGGCTTAGCATCTCGGATGACGCCGAGACCAAATCATGGCGAGCAATCCTATCGGGGAACGGGACGATTGAGAGCCCGAAAGGCCTTGATTACCGGCGCCGACTCCGGGATCGGACGAGCGACAGCTATTGCCTTTGCGCGCGAAGGCGCCGATATAGCGCTCAACTATCTGGAGGCTGAAGAAGCCGACGCACACGAGGTCGTCGCTCTCATCCGCAACGCAGGACGGAAAGCGGTACCGCTACCCGGCGATATCCGATCGGAGGCTTTCTGTCGGAGACTTGTGGCGGATGCCGTCTCGGGGCTCGGGGGACTCGACACACTCGTGAACGTTGCGGGGCGGCAGCACGCCGTAAAGTCCATCGCGGATCTGACGACCGAGCTGGTAGATTGGACGTTCAAGACCAACTTTTACGCGATGTTCTGGATAACAAAAGCCGCACTCGAACACATGAGGCCGGGATCGGTCATTATCAACACGGCGTCGGAGCAAGCCTACGACCCATCGCCGTGGCTTTTGGATTACGCGCCCACTAAAGCCGCCATCAATAACTTCAGCAAGGCGCTGGCAAAACAACTCGTCGAACGCGGCATCCGGGTGAATGCCGTCGCGCCCGGGCCGTTCTGGACGCCGCTGCAAGTGAGCGGCGGACGTCTGCCCGGCACGCTGCCCGAGTTCGGAGAGACGGTGCCGTACCATCGCGCCGGTCAGCCGGTGGAGATCGCGCCCGTATACGTGGCGCTCGCCGCGGGCGATCTCACGTTTTCTACGGGACAAACGTACGGCGCTACGGGAGGAAACGGAATAGCATAGGTTAGGCGGATTGATGCGCAACGTCGGCGACCACGTTTCCACGCCATCACGTCGTGCCGCCGGCGGAAGGTACCACACTCGCTGCGCGTAACGACTCGCCGACATGACAAGAACTCCGCACTGGGGCATAACGTTGCGGCAGGCCGCGCTGATTGCCGGCTTCGCGTACCTGCTGGACCCGGTCACCTACGCCGAGTTTGCGCTCTATCCCAAACTCGTCATTCCCGGACATATCGATCAAACCGTTGCCAACATCACGGCTCACGGCGGAACTTTTGTCGCCATGATCCTCTGCTACTTCATCAACTTCATCGAAGACATCGTCATTGCATGGGCGCTCTACGTGTTGCTCGCACCGGTCAACCGGGCGCTCTCGCTCTTAGCTGCGTGGTTGCGGATGATATACGCAACCTTGGCGATCGCGGGCACGCTCAATTTAGTGATCGCTTACCGTGCGGTCACCACGCCGGAATATGCGACGCTCTTCGGGCCCGGACCCTTGCGAGCTCAGGTCGACCTGTTGCTCCATTCGTTCCGTTACGAGTATGCGTTCATCCTGATCATCTTCGGCATTCACCTCTGCCTGTTGGGCTATTTAATGTTTCGCTCAGACTATACCGGCTGGATTTCTAAGATCGTCGGCGTGCTGCTCCTTATTCCGGGTATCGGCTGGATCGTCTACGAGTTAGGCCCGTACCTGTACCCCGCCGCGAATCTCGACTGGCTGTTCTATACGTTCTTCGGAGAGCTGGTCTTTATGTTGTGGCTGTTGATCGCAGGTTGGAGGATCAAGGAGCCTGCTTGAACCGCCTCGCCGCCCCCATTACCCCTGGTTATCTGCCGGAAACCGCGAGTCGAGTATCGGCGTGAAACTGCGAGGACCGTTCGGAACATCGGTTGCGCAATCCAGTTGCGGACCCTAGTTAACAGTTACTTTAACCAAGACCGAGTTCTGGCTTTGATCCGAGATCGTAACGTTACAGGTTCCGGCTGAAACGGCAGTGATCATGAACGAGCCGCTGCCGGACGGCGCGACGGTTGCAACGCCCACGTTGGAACTCTTTGCAGTGAACTTGCTGACGCCGCTTTCCGAAACGGTGAGCGTACCGGTCGCTCCCGGGCCGCTCAGTGTGAGCTGCGTCGGCGAAACGCGAAGCGGCTCGAGGACGTACACGGCGATCGCCATGGCATTAGAGCTCGGATCGACAGCCGAAAACCACTGATTGCCGTCCGGGCCCATCAGCGTGACGCGGGGCTGGGTGAGCAGATGCGCCGGCGGCGTAAAGACGTGAAATGCCTTGGCGGCGATATCGTACTGTACGAGTTTTCCGCTCGAGGCGGCACCGCCGTACCAAATCGTTTGGGCGGCGCCCGGCGTGATGTCGCCGCTGACTTCGCCCGCAGCTGCGTTGCTCGGGGTGGCGAAAGCGGTCGCGACGCCGGCTGGGGTCACTCGAACGATCGAAGTGCCGCAATCTACCCAAACGTTTCCATCGGGCCCCTCCGCCAGTGCGTTGTCGAACGCGCAGCCTACCAGAGCGGTGAGGTCGTACGACGTCATCGTCCCATCGGACGGCGCAACCTTTACCACGTACGCCGGATTGACGCCGCCGCCCCCGAGGGTCAGCCACATGTTGCCGTCCGATCCTCGCACGATGTCGCCGGGATTGGCGTAGTAAGAACTGTTCGGATAAGGGTACTGAGTGATCGTTCCGGTGGTGGTGATCTTGGCGACGTGATGATATTCAACAAACCATACGTTGCCATCCGGGCCTTCCGCAACCCCGCCCGACAGATTGTCGGTGTTTGACGACGTGCCGATCGGATATGCAGTCGTCGTTCCTGACTGAGTCATGGCGTCGACGTACCCCTGGAACGTCGACGAATCGTACGCTCCCACGTAGAACCGATCGTCGGCGCCGACCGCGATCCCGGAATAGCCCTCAGTGTGAGGCACCGTATACTCTTTCAGTCCCCCAGTCTCGGTCAGGCGTGCGACTCCGTTGCCTTGCACATCTTGAAACCAAACGTTATGATCCGGTCCGATCGCGAAGCCGTTGTAGGTGTACGTCGCCGTGCTCGTCGTTTTCGGCAAAAACCGAACCCAGCTCGAGCCCGCTCCCTTTTGTCGGACGAGTGGTACCGTCAAACGCGTATCGGGCGCCGGGAAGGTCCCTGCAGAGGGCGCGGCGCAAGCGGCGACGGCACAAAGCACCGAGCAAATAAAAAGCGAACGGAAAATGCTCACAGCGGTTCCTCCAAGAGGGCTAGCAAATGGCGCCGAGGTCGAGCGTTAATACTCAATTGTCTTGCCGGTTCAGCGGATGCGAACGGGTCTCCCCGCCGCTGCGGGCTCGGACGCCAAAAATTCCTCAAAATAGAGGGGGTCTGCGGCGACTCAAAGAGGCTTGAGGATGAGAATCGCCGGCTCAAGAAGATCGTCACCGATCAAGCGCTCAACATCGAGGCGCTGAAAATGGTGGCCGAGGGAAACTTCTGCGGCCCCGTAAAGCGGAGAAGCGCGTTGCGGGCCGCACAAGAACGATTCGAGGTCTCGGAGCGAGTAGCGTGCCGTTGGCTCGACGTCAATCGCAAATTGTTTCACTACGATCCCGCCGGCCGGCTGATGAGCCGCTACGTTTACGGTCAGCGGCGTCTGATCGTGCTGGCTCGCCGCTTTGGAAGACCAGCCTACGAAATCGTGACACCTATCCGCTGCAGGAACTACTCGAGGTAGGCACGAGTAAGCGCGCTCGAACGCGATCGATTACAAGCTTCCTGGAATAAACGTAAGCGCTGTGCGATCCGACGGTTAGTATCGTCCGAGTGATTAGTGCTGGTCGATTCCAGTGGTAGCGCCAACGGGAATTCGAACCCGCGAATCGGAGCCCTGGCCGCTCCCGTCCAGTACCCGATAATCCCGTCTGCATCGTCCCGGCTGCGGTAGGCTTGTTTCCGTTCTTATCCAAACGTAGCACGGAGACTCACAGGTTGGAGGGAGCACGGGTTTGCGTACAATCGGCTTGCTCTTCGGAATGTTCGTCGCAATGGTCTCGCCGGTTTCGGCGGCGACTCTAACGCATGTAATCGTCTTGGTCAGAGACATGCAGACCGCCCGTCGCGCGTTTGCCGCAGCAGGGTTCAAAATCGCGCCGACAACGCCGCTTTCGCGCGGCCTACTTCACGCGGTGATCCGATTTCGCGATGGTACCTTCTTGGAGCTGATAGGCGCGCTTCCTCATACGCCCTACGCGACGGAGATCAGCAAGTTGGTTCGATTCGGTGACATTACATCAGCAGCGGGCTTCGAAGTGCGCGACGTTTACGCGGAACGCGCGGTACTGAGAGCACGCGGGTTTCGAATAGACCCGCCGCAGGTTTCACCGCATTGGGTCGACCTGTACTTTTCGGAGCCCGCCGGGATACTGGAGCCCTTCTTTCTTTATCAATATCGCGGTGATTACGGCAAACGGGCCGCGCGAAAGTATGCGGCGCTAGCTGTTAATCAGCCGGGCGGTGCTATTGGAATACGGGGCATCGATGTGGCGGTTGAACCAGGGCGGCATGCTGCGGCGATCTACGCAGCGGCCGGCCTAAGCCGCGTGACGGCGATCGAGTCTGGCGCGGGCGATGCCCGCATCGTGCTCGTACGCCTTGCA
>JAFAXS010000111.1 GCA_019240755.1 Vulcanimicrobiota bacterium | reverse complement strand
GCCCGTTCGGGCCGCTGCCGCGCAACTGCGCCAGATCGACGCCGAGCTCGCGCGCGAAACGCCGAATCGACGGTCCCGCGTGAACCATGCCGTCACCGGTCGGAACCTCTTGCGCCGGTGCAGGGGAAGGCGGCGGCGCGGGTCGCGGTGCGGGCGAAGCCGCCGGCGCAGGTTTGGCTTCGGGCGCCGCCGTCGGTTGCGTCGGCGCAGGGGCCTCTTTGGCCGCACCATCGCCGGCGGCGAGCGATACGATCGCCGAACCCTCGGACACTTTGTCGCCGACCTTGACTTTGACGTCCTGGACGACGCCCTCGCGATCGGCGGGAACGTCCATCGACGCTTTGTCGCTCTCGAGCACGATCAATGGATCGTTCTTCTTGATCCGGTCGCCGTTCTTGACGAGCACTTCTATGACCGGCACGTCCTTGAAGTCGCCGATGTCGGGAACGCGGACTTCGATTGCGTCGCTCATGCCTTGCCGTTTCTACACGGTGATGGGATTAGGCTTGTTCGGATCGATGCCGTACTTTTGCAGCGCCTTTCCGACGGTGGCGGCCGGCACTTTGCCGTCGTCGGCGAGCGCGCGTAGGGCGGCCAGCGTCACGAAATGCCGATCGACTTCGAAGAACGCGCGTAGCCGCCGGCGGAAATCGCTGCGCCCGAAGCCGTCGGTCCCGAGCGCGATATACGGCCGTCTTACGTACGGATGAATCGCTTCTGCAAACGCGCGAACGTAATCGGTCGCCGCGACGCCGGGACCCGCGCGGTCGGCCAAGCACTCCTCGACGTAGCAGCGCCGCGGTTTCTCCCCCGGATGCAGCAAGTTCCAGCGCCGCGTGTCGGCACCGTCGCGCTGCAACTCGTTGAAACTCGTCACGCTCCAGACGTCGGCGCCCACGTTCCATTCATCGGCCAGCAGGTCGGCTGCGGCCAGCACTTCGCGCAGAATGGTGCCCGAGCCGAAGAGTTGCACCCGCGGCGCCTTCCCTTTGGACGAACCCGAGTCTCGCAGCAAATACATGCCCCGCAAAATCCCTTCCGCGGCGCCTTGCGGCATCGCGGGATGCTGATAGTTCTCGTTCATCAGCGTGATGTAGTAGTACACGTCGTGCTGCTCGCGCAGCATGCGGCGTAAGCCGTCCTGCACGATGACGGCGAGCTCGTATGCGTACGTCGGGTCGTAGCTCACGCAGTTCGGAACGAACGATGCCGCAACTTGGCTGCTGCCGTCTTCGTGTTGCAGGCCCTCGCCGTTGAGGGTTGTGCGACCGGCGGTCGCGCCCAAGAGGAAGCCGCGCGTGCGACTGTCGCCGGCGGCCCACGTGAGATCCCCGACGCGTTGAAATCCGAACATCGAATAGAAGATGTAGAATGGAATCATCGGCAGGTTGTGGTTTGAATACGACGTGCCCGCGGCGATCCACGACGAGAGCGCTCCGGCTTCGTTGATGCCCTCTTGCAGAATCTGCCCGAGCTTGTCCTCGCGATACCACATCAGCTGTTCGGCATCTTGCGGATGATAGAGCTGCCCCACCGACGAGTAGATGCCGAGTTGGCGGAACATGCCTTCCATGCCGAACGTGCGCGACTCGTCGGCAACGATCGGGACCACGCGCGGACCGATGTCCTTGTCGCGTGCGATCGTCGTCAGTATGCGCACGAATGCCATCGTCGTCGAGACGTGGCGGTCCCCCGTTCCCTGGAGTTGGGTGTCGAAGGCCGATAGCTCCGGTACCGTGAGCGAAACCGACGTGCGGCGGCGCTCGGGCACGTGGCCCAGCGCCGCGAGGCGTTCGCGCAGATAGCGCATCTCAGGCGCGTCGTCGGCGGGCCGCAGGAACGGAATCTTTTCGCCGGCGATCTGCTCGTCGCTGATCGGAATCGCGAAGCGGTCGCGGAAGATGCGAATCGCCTCGAGCTCCATTTTCTTGGCCTGGTGCGCGATGTTCTGGGCCTCGCCCGCCTCGCCCATACCATAGCCCTTGATCGTTTTGGCCAAGATCACGGTCGGCGCGCCGCGATGATCGCTCGCCGCCTTGTACGCCGCGTACACCTTGGTCGAATCGTGGCCGCCACGCTGCAGGTTCCAAATCTCTTCGTCGGTCCAGGCCTCGACCATCGCCGTCGTCTCGGGATAGCGTCCGAAGAACTCATCGCGCACGTACTTGCCGTCGCGCGACTTGAACGTCTGATAGTCGCCGTCGACGCACTCGTTCATCAACTGCACCAGCTTGCCGTTCCCCTCGGCGGCCAGCAGCGGATCCCAACGGCTGCCCCAAATCACCTTGATCACGTTCCAGCCCGCGCCTTTGAAGACGCCCTCGAGCTCTTGGATGATCTTGCCGTTGCCTCGCACCGGGCCGTCGAGCCGCTGAAGATTGCAGTTGACGACCCAGATCAAATCGTCGAGCCTTTCGCGTCCGGCTAACGAGATCGCGCCGAGCGATTCAGGCTCGTCCATCTCACCGTCGCCGACGAAGGCCCACACCTTCCGTCCCGTCGCATCGAGCAATCCGCGGTCGTGAAGGTAGCGCATGAAGCGTGCCTGATAGATCGACATGATCGGGCCCAATCCCATCGAGACGGTGGGAAACTGCCAGAACGACGGCATCAGCCAGGGATGCGGATAGGACGAGAGGCCCTTTCCCTCTACCTCCTGGCGAAAGTTTTCGAGTTGCTCCTCGCTGATGCGGCCCTCGAGATACGCGCGCGCGTAAATCCCCGGCGAAGAGTGTCCCTGGAAGAAAACCAGATCGCCGCCGAACGATTCGCTGCGCGCCCGAAAGAAGTGGTTGAATCCGACGTCGTACAGCGTTGCGGCCGACGCGAAACTCGCAACGTGGCCGCCCAGTTCCGAGCTGACCTTATTGGCGCGCACGACCGTCGCGAGCGCGTTCCACCGCGTATAGTGGCGTAGCCGCGCCTCCAGATCCCGATCGCCCGGCATCGCGGGCTGACGTTGGACCGGAATCGTGTTCACGTAAGGCGTCTGCCGACCGAGGGAAACGTGCGCTCCGTTGCGTTGCGCTTCATCGACGAGTCGCGCTATCAGCTCGCGCGCGCGGCCCGGCCCCTCGACCGCGAGAACGCCGCGGATTGCGTCAACCCATTCTTGCGTCTCTTGTGGATCCGGGTCGCGAGCGGTGATCGCCATAGCCTGCGCAGGATTCAGCGCCGCGGGAGGATCTCTTGCGCGCGCAGGTGGGGCGGTCTAGACTGATGCTACGAGCCTTCCTGGAGGTCACCGCATGACGACTTGCGCCTTCTTTCGCCGGTTGACGGCCCTAGCGTTCGCAACGATGATGACGGCGTGTTCGCAGCCGTCTGGCAAGCAGGATCTCCCCGCGACCCCCATACCGCCGGCCTCGACGCAGGCGGCGATCGGACACCTGTACCTTATCGTGACGACTTCGACGCGGTTTGTCGCGGAGTATCCGATCAAAAAGGGGATTCCGCAGTCGACGCCCGATCGCGAGGTGACAGGATTCTTCGCCCCCAACGCACTGACTCTCGACGGCGCTGGAAACCTCTACGTCTTAGATTATCGGACGATCAAAGAGTTTGCACCCGGCGCCTCGGGGCATGCGCGACCGATTCGCACCATTCACGTTCCTAACTTTCTGAACATCGGCACGCTCGCCGTCGACGCGAACGGTTACGTTTACATCGGCCAGAAGGGCCACGTGTACGTCTACGCGCCGGGCGCGCATGGCCGCGCGACGCCGTTCGCAATTCTCAAGCCGAAGGGCTATCCGAGCGGTCTTGCGATCGATGCGTCCGGCAATCTGAATGTGCTCGGCACTTCGCAAGAGATGGATCCGTATCGCATCTTCCAGACGCATGTATCGGTCTATGCGCCGCCGCCGAGCGTCAAGCGAATTCGCGAATTCTGCGGTTACGAAGAAACCGCTTCCGGCATTGATTTCGGTATTGCTCTCGACGGGAAGGGCAACGCTTTCTCCGCGCACACCTATTTCGTGAATTCATATCCATTCGGTTCGGTTCAGGTTTATCCCGCCGCTGCCGACAAATGCCCGATCAGCCCGTCGCGCACGATCACGACCACGAATCCGGTGTTGCGTGAGCCGGTTTACATCAAGGTTGCCTACCCGTACCTCTACGTGTGCGACGTATTTTACGGCCAAGGCGGCGCCGTCTTTACGCTCAAAACGACCGGCACGCCGCAGACGCCGTTGTCAATCCTGTACGTCGAGAATAACCAGCCGCACAACGTCTTCGACATGGCCCTCGGCCCCTAGCCTGTCATCCTGAGCGGAGTCGAAGGACGACAGGCGAAGGGTAACGTTAGCGGGAGCTCGCCGACGCGGGCTGAGAGGGCCGAAAGGGCCGACCGCAATTAACCTGATCCGGATAATGCCGGCGTAGGGAGGGTTCGATGAAAGTTTACGTTCAGGGCTCCGATCCGGCAGTTCGCGTGCCGCGCCGCGCGCTTACGCTGACGGACGGTACGGCACATACGCTGTACGACACGAGCGGACCATATACCGATCCCAGCGTAACGACCGACTTTCGCCGCGGATTGCCGCGCTTGCGCGAACGTTGGATCGAGGCGCGCGCCGATACGGACCAACTCCAAGCGCCGACTTCGATCTACCGTCGCGGGCGCGATGCGATGCCGGAGCTGGAGGCGCTCCGCTTTCCCGCGCCGCAACCGCCGCGGCGAGCAAAGGCGGGAGCGAACCTGACGCAAATGCACTACGCGCGCCGCGGCGACATCACGCCGGAGATGGAGTTCGTGGCGCTGCGCGAGGGCGTCGAGCCGGAGCTCGTGCGCAGCGAAGTGGCGCGCGGGCGCGCCATTCTGCCCTCGAACGTCAACCATCCCGAGAGCGAGCCGATGATCATCGGCCGCAAGTTCCTGGTGAAGATCAACGCCAACATCGGCAACTCGGCCATCACGTCGTCCATTGACGAAGAGGTCGAGAAGATGACCTGGGCGACGCGGTGGGGCGCGGACACGGTCATGGATCTTTCGACCGGCAAGAACATTCACGAAACGCGCGAGTGGATTCTGCGCAACTCTCCCGTGCCAATCGGAACGGTGCCGATCTATCAAGCGCTCGAGAAAGTCGGCGGCAAGGCCGAGGAGCTCACCTGGGAGCTATTTCGCGACACGCTGATCGAGCAGGCGGAACAAGGCGTGGATTACTTCACCATTCATGCCGGCGTGTTGTTGCGCTATGTCCCGCTCACCGCGAATCGCATCACGGGCATCGTTTCGCGGGGCGGCTCGATTCTCGCGAAGTGGTGCCTCGCTCATCACCGCGAGAACTTTCTCTATGAGCGTTTCGAGGAGATTTGCGAGATCATGAAGGCCTACGACGTCGCCTTCTCGCTCGGCGACGGCTTGCGCCCCGGCTGCACTGCCGACGCGAATGATGCAGCGCAGTTCGCCGAGCTCGAGACGCTTGGCGAACTTACCCAAGTCGCGTGGAAGCACGACGTGCAGGTGATGATCGAAGGGCCGGGACACGTCGCGATGCACTTGATCGAGGAGAATATGCGCAAGCAGCTCGAGGTCTGCGACGAAGCGCCGTTTTACACGCTCGGGCCGCTCGTCACCGATATCGCTCCGGGTTACGATCACATCACGAGCGCCATCGGCGCCGCGATGATCGGCTGGTACGGCACGGCGATGCTCTGTTACGTGACGCCCAAAGAACATCTCGGCTTGCCGAACAAGAAGGACGTGAAGGACGGCGTGATCGCCTACAAGATCGCCGCCCACGCAGCGGATCTCGCCAAGGGCCATCCGGGCGCGGCGCATTGGGACAACGTGCTATCGAAGGCGCGCTTCGAGTTCCGCTGGGAAGACCAGTTCGAGCTTTCGCTCGATCCGGAAACGGCTCGCGACTTCCACGATGAAACGCTACCGGCGGCGGGCGCGAAGATCGCGCACTTCTGCTCGATGTGCGGTCCACATTTCTGCTCGATGAAGATCACGCAAGAGGTGCGCGAGTTCGCCGAAAAGGGCATGGCGGAAAAATCCCGCGAGTTCTTAGAGCAAGGCGGCGAAGTCTACGTTTTATCTGGAGAGTAGCGCGATGCTGCCTTTGGAACGCGGTGCGGCTTTGCGATCTTGCCGTGATGAGACTTAAGGGTTACTTTGCAGTCCGTGGTCTGAGGCCAGCAGATTTCCGCAATCCCGGCGCCGCTGTTGAATTGCGTTTCCATGAACACGTTGGTGGCAGCCGGCTCGGCATATCCCGAACCACCGCCGCCCGGGGCGCCGGTTAAAGCGCCGCCGCCCCCATACCAACCGCCACCGCCGCCGCCGGCTGCTTCGCCTTCCAATGCGGTGCCCAGCCAACAGGTGCCTACTCCAGCTCCCCCGGAACCGAACGAACCGCCGTTATATCCTGCACCGCCCGCGCCGCCCGATGTCTGCGTTCCTCCCCCGCCGGGGGCGTCTGGGTTACTAGGCCCATTACAGTAATCGAAAACAACGGTACCTGCTGCGCCGCTTAAGCCCCCTCCGCCGCCACCGGAGCCGCCGGCAAACGCTCCTCCTCCGCCGCCGCCGCCCGCGACGACGACGCGAGATGAGAGCCCGGTGCCCCCTCGGCGAAGGTCGGTGCCTCCGCCGCCACCCCCTCCGTAGGCGATGCAAGTTTGCACTGAGGTATGATATTGACACGTCGCCCCGTTGCCGCCGCCGTTGTAACCACCCTGGCCCGCTGCCTGGCTAGAGGGCGTGCCGTTTCCTCCCTGCCCGCCTACGACAACGGTGAGTTGCTCGCCGCTCGTCACCGGAATCGTCGCAACAACTAGCCCGCCGTAACCACCGGGGCTGTTGCGACTCCCGTCAGCGGATCCACCAGCTGCTCCCCAGAGCCAACTTGTGACGCCTGACGTTGCGCAGGGCGAGACGGTCTGGTGCTGAGGGCTCCCCGTGTAATTGAAGATGACGTCTCCGGGGCCGGCCCACAGTATGGCGCTGGCCAATAAAGCCGTGTTCTGGGATGACGAAGCGTCGACCGTCGCGCTTCCGCTCGGCAAAAGCGAGTTGCCATTCCAAGCGACGGTGGGCGTATCAAACGAGCTGAGCAGCTCATTCGGCGGGGGATTGTCCGGGCCACTTGTCCCTAGGGTGACATTCGAGTTGTTATCGAACAGCGTGATCGCTCCGAAGTAGGTGCCGGCAATCGTGTAGCCGTCGTAGTCCGCAGCAGCGACCGCGAACGCCGCCGGGCCAAACGGACCCGTGTTGCATCCTTGCGGGAACTTCGAGATCGTCAGCGCGGCGATGATGCCGTTGAAAATCGGATGGATGGTCGTCGTCTTGCCGGCGTCAATCCTGAACGATACGGCATGGAAGGTTTCGGAGAGCGGACGGGCGTTGTACCACTTGCCCTTTACCGGCGGCTTATCAAAGAGCCACAGGACCGCCGCGTAGCTGCCGGCCTTCAGTGAGTCGGAAAGCGTGCACACGAGAGCTTTGAGCGTCGTCGTGCACGCCTTTGCGTTCTTGGTGAGTGCGAACGTCCTATTGGGAGCGGTGGATCCGGAAAACTCCAGCCACAGCCCCTTGCTGGCCGGCGAGACGTAGCTTTTCGTCTTCGGGTTGACCTTCTTCGGCACGGTGACCGTGAAAGTGAGCGTGCCCGCGACGCCGGGGACCGGCGCACCCTGATTGCTCGCGATTGGCGGCGTGACGCTTTGAGTTCGGCCCGCACAGCCTGCGACTAGCGCCACAACGGCCAACGCTACGACAACTCGAAGATCACGCATGGCTCACCGCGCCTTTCAATTCTGTGAAGACGGTACAGCGTTCGCATTCGTAAGCAGGCTCCCCTTGGCTTGCATAATGGCGCCGGGCACCGATGGCTCCTTTGATCGGTCTCGGCGCTTGCTCAGACCTTTCAGAACGGCCGCAGCGAGGCCGTGGGGCTGCCGGCGGAATACCGCTTCGAATCCTCTCAAGTCGTGCGGAAGGATCATGCCACAGGGGATGTCATCGTGTCGGCCAAACCCGATAAGAAGACTTGATGGTTGATCGCGCTCAGCTTCCTTCGCACGAATATTTGCAGCTACATCATTAGGGGCCCGGACTTGCGCGTCGCCAAGCGGCTCAGCGTCGTAGACTCGAACGCCGCAGATGAATAAGCCGTGTGCGGTGCTCTTCGATCGCGATGAAACGCTGGTCGTCGACGTGCCGTTCAACGGCGATCCCGAAAAGGTGCAGCCGGCGCCGAATGCGCGGGCGCTGCTCGACCGGTTGCGCGCCGCGGGCTTGCCGCTCGCCGTCGTTAGCAATCAGAGCGGCGTCGGGCGCGGGCTGTTAACGCTCGAAGCCGTCGACGCGGTCAACCGCAAGATCGAGGAGCTGCTGGGACCGTTTGCCGGATTTTTCGTGTGTCCGCATACTCCGCAGGACGCGTGCGAGTGCCGCAAGCCGAAGCCCAAGCTGATCCTCGACGCCGCCGCGGCGCTCGGCGTCGATCCAGCGTGTTGCGTCTACGTCGGCGACCGCCAGAGCGACGTCGAAGCGGCGCGCAACGCGGGCGCGATTCCGCTGAAGGTTGAAGGACCACACGGCTTGGAAGACGCCGTCAATGCAATTCTCTCGTAAGAATCTACTCGAAGCCGCGGCGTCTTCGGCCTGCTCGAAACCGTCGGCACGGTGAGGGCACAGACTGCTGGTACCGAGGGCGTCGTCGGCGCGTGGAGCTTGGTAAGATTCGACATCGACGAAGGCAAAGGCGGCGAAAAGCCACGATTCGGGCCGAACCCGGTGGGCTATTTGATTTACAGCGCGGATCGGCGCATGGCGGCGGTGCTCGCCGGCACGCGCCGCGCGCCGTTGCGAGCCCCGAGCGGCGCTGCGGCCGGCACGGAGGCGCAGTGCAACGATTCGGTGTTGAACTTTCTCGCGTACGCGGGGCGCTACGAGATCCGCGGCGACCGCGTCTTTCATCACGTCGAGGTGAGCGTTTTTACTAACCTCATCGGAACGACGCTGGAGCGGCAGTTCAAGATTTCGGGGGACACGCTGACGATTCGCACGCTGCCCCCGGAAATCTGGGGCGGCTCCAACGTGCTGGTATGGAGGCGAGCCTAGGGGTTGGGCTGTCCCTCGAGCCAGTAGTCGATATCTAATCCGTGGGCGCGCAATCCGGCGTAGGCGCTCGCCGGGATGTGCACGGTCTTGGCAAGGCGCTCCCACGTGGCCGTGACGCGCGTCACGTAATGCTCGGTTTCATCGTACGGCGGGATGCCGCCGTACTCTTTGACGGCCTTCGGCCCCGCGTTGTACGCCGCGAATATCAGGTTGTAGCGTTTCGAGCCGAAGCGCTGCATCAGGCCGCGCAGGTACCGCGCCGCGCCGTACAGATTCTGCGCCGGGTCCCGCGGGTTGACGCGGAGCAGTGCGGCCGTCCCCGGCATCAGCTGTCCCAAACCGATCGCCCCCGCGGGTGAGATCGCATGGGTGTGCCAGCTCGATTCGACCGCCACGATGGCAACGAGCATGGTCGCGTCGAGGTGCCAGCGCGCCGCGTTCACGAGAACGCGCTTGGCCAGGGTGTGACTTTGCCAGCTCGGCATTTGGGGATTGATCTTATGTAAGAGCGAGGCATACGCCGCGATCGCGGGCGGCGTGGCCGGCACCGTCGCGTGTGACGCCCGAGCCGGGATGGGCAAAGCAAAGCCGGCGGCAAATATGAAGCTCACGGCTGCCAGGACGGCAGCGATGGACCTGCGCATATGGGGCCCGTGGGTTCGCGTCAACCGCCGGAGGCGCCTCCCGGCCGAGAACCGCCCCAGCGTTCGCCGGACCGCCGCCGCTGGGCGCTCGCAATCATCCTCGTGTCGCTTGCGGCGTTGTGCGCGATCATCGGCTGGGCGCAGTGGTACGCGGTTCACGTGAACGTGCCAAAGTATCAGCATCGAGCGCCACCGCTGCCCTAGCACTTTGATGGTTCTTTGACCATCCGAGCGCAGGATTGCCACACGGTGCAGCACTAGAGACAAACACAGGAGGTTCTTTCCGTTGTTGAAGAGCGTGCTGCGTGTAGCGGCGTTTTTTTTGATTGTTGCATCGAGCGCCGGCGCTCGCGCGTACGCCGCCAATCCAACGGCGTCGCCGTTGCCCCCATCGCCGTCGCCGCCAAAGCCCGTTGTGACGCCGTCGCCCACGCCGTCCCCGTCGCCGGGTCCGCCGTTCGGCAACATGAGCTGGCGAGAGATCGGGCCGGCGACCGCCGGCGGCCGCGTCACGTCCGTTGCGGGAACCGCGGCGAATTCGAAGCTGTACTACCTCGGCGCAGCCGGCGGTGGCGTGTGGAAATCTGAGAACAGCGGTCAAACGTGGGACCCCGTCTTCGACAAGGAAAATATCGCGGCGATCGGCGCCGTCACGATCGATCCGACCGACGAGAAGATCGTGTGGGTCGGAACGGGCGAATCCAATCCGCGCAACGACGTCAGTTACGGCGATGGCGTCTACAAGACGACCGACGGCGGCGAGCATTGGTCTCACGTGGGGCTCGAAGCGACGCGCTACATCTCTCGGATTCTCGTCGACCCGCGCAACCACAACCACGTAATCGTCGGCGCGCTCGGCGACGTCTTCCACGATAACACGGAACGCGGCGTCTACGTCACCGATGACGGCGGCCGAACGTGGAAGCAGACGCTGGCCGTCGGCCCGGAGAGCGGCGCCTCCGATCTCGCGATGAGCGCGCAGAACCCGAGCGTCGTCTACGCGGGAATTTGGAAGTTTCAACGGCGCCCCTGGACGTTCGTCAGCGGCGGTTCGGAGGACGGCCTCTACAAATCAACCGACGGCGGAGCAACGTGGACCAAGCTCGAGGGTCACGGTTTGCCGGCGTCTCCGATGGGCCGGATCGGCGTCGCCGTCGCTCCGAGCGACGGCAACCGCGTCTACGCCGTGATCGAGTCGAAGGAAGGGGTTCTCTGGCGCTCCGATGACGGCGGCGGATCGTGGAAGATGGTCAGCAACGATTCCCGAGTGGACGCGCGGCCCTTTTACTTTTCGCACGTCGAGGTCGATCCGCGCAATCCGAATCGGGTCTACGCGGTCTCCTTTGAAGTTCGCATGAGTGCGAATGGAGGTCAGACTTTCAGAACGGTCGGCGACAGCGTCCACTCCGATTTCCATGCCATCTGGATCGCGCCGAACGATCCCTCGCGGATCATCCTCGGCGAAGACGGCGGTTATGTGCTGACGCTCGACGGCGGCCAGAACTGGTTCTTCTCCGCGAACGTTCCGATCGGGCAGGTGTACCGTGTCGGTTTGGGCAGCGACAACCCGTATACGGTCTGCGCCGGCTTGCAAGACAACAATGGCTGGTGCGGCCCATCGAACTCGCTCGATCCGTCCGGCATTCAGAACAAATATTGGATCGTGACCGTGGGCGGTGACGGAACGTGGGGCATTCCGGAGCCGGACGATCCCAACTGGATCTGGTCCGACTCGCAAGACGGCGCGCTCGCGATTTACAACCGCGTGACGCAAGACGGCTGGTTCGCGCAACCGTATCTGCTCTCCGGAGCGGAGTCGTGGACGCTCGCGAAGAGCAAGTATCGTTTCAACTGGGAATCGCCGATCGCGTTCGCACCGTGGCGCTCGTCGAACAACAAGGTCATCGGATGGTATGGCGGCAACGTCGTGTTTCAAACCACGGATCGCGGGCGCTCGTGGACGGTCATCAGTCCCGACTTAACGCGCAACGTCAAGGCGTATCAGCAGCCCGCGGGCGGGCCGATCGTCAACGACGTGTCGGGCGCCGAGTACAGCGATACGATCCTTGACATCGAAGGCTCGCAACGCACGCGAGGCGAGATCTGGGTCGGCACCGACGACGGGTTGGTGCAGATGACGCGCGACGGCGGCAAACATTGGTCGAACGTCACTCCGACCGGCGCGCCGGAGTTCGGGCGCTTCGCGACGGTCGCGCCCTCGACGCTGGTGGATGGAACGGCGTACGCCATCGCCGACGCCCACGAGATGGGCGATAACGCGCCGTACGTTTTCGTCACGCACGACTTCGGCCGGCACTGGACGAAGATCGTAGATGGGCTGCCGGCCGATCAGTGGGCGCGCGCCGTGCGTCCCGACATTCGCGATCGCAATCTCGTGTATGCAGGAACGGAAGAGGGAATTTGGATCTCTTTCGACGGCGGCGCGCACTGGCAGTCCTTTAAGAACGACTTGCCGCCGGTCTCCGTTCACGACATTCGCCTGCAGCCGCGCGACGACGATCTCGTGATCGCGACGCACGGCCGCAGCGTCTACGTCATGGACGACGTGCGGCCGCTGCAAGAACTGCAACGAGCGATCGCGCAAAAAACGTGGCTGTTTACGCCGCGCACCTCCTACGAGTGGTCGCTCCACGAGAACGATGAGGGCACCTACACCAACTATGCGGCGAACAACCCGCCAAACGGCGTCGTGATCACGTTCTATCAAAGCGAGCCGCAGAAGGGCGCACCGAAGCTCGAGATCCTCGATTCGCACGGCCGAGTGATGCGCACAGTTTCCAGCACGCACAAGGTCAACGACAAAGACGAGCCCTACGTAACGAACAAGGTAGGTTTGAACCGCTATACTTGGGACTTTACGGTCAACGGTCCGGTGCGATGGAATGGCGGCAACGACTTCAGCAAGGGTCCGGAGACCGGTCCCGGAGTCGTGCCCGGGGAGTATGCGGTTCGCATGACGCTTTCGGGTCACACCTATCTGCAGCGTTTCCGGGTCGCGCCCGACCCGCGCTCGCAGTTTACGCAAGCCGAGTATCAGCGGACCTTCGATACGGCGATGCGGCAGATGGCGCACTTGTCGAACGTCGACACAATCCTCAACAATCTCGACGGTCTCAAGAAGGCGCTGGATACGGCCGCCGGCACGGCGACGAAGGCGAACAATGCAGCGCTATCAGCGAAACTGCAGGACGCGCAGACGGCACGCCAGACGCTGTTCGATTCGCTCGCCGTGAACATTCGGGGTGAAGGCACGATGGACGAAGGGAGACTGCACGAGGATCTCTTCGGCGCGTTCAACGCGGCACAGGGCCTGATCACCCCTGCGGTTACCGATGGGCTCGCGCGGACCGATGCCGAGTATCGGGCGGGCGTCGGCCGGTATAACGCCTTCGTCACGAACGTTGTGCCCGGCGTTAACGCCGCGTTGCGGCAGGCCGGCATGAAGGAGTTGCCTGCGCTCAAAACCGTAAGCGCGATTTGATGCTGCTCTCCACCGTTCTGTTTGCCGCGGCGGCGTATGCGAACCTGACGTGGCGCTCGATCGGTCCGGCCGTCTCCGGCGGGCGCGTCACGTCGGTGGCGGGCACCCCGCAAGACGACCAACTCTACTACATCGGCAGCGCCGGCGGCGGCGTCTGGAAATCGGCGAATGGCGGCGCGACGTGGGAGCCGGTCTTCGAAAAGCAGCCGGTCGCCGCGATCGGCGCGGTGGCGATCGATCCGACGAACGCGCGCATCGTTTGGGCCGGAACCGGCGAGTCGAATCCGCGCAACGACGTGAGCTACGGCGACGGCCTCTACAAATCGACCGACGGGGGCAGATCGTGGCGGCGCGTGGGGCTCGCGGGCGTATGGAGTATTTCACGGATCGCGATCGATCCGAAGGATCCGCGCCACGTCGTCGTTGGTGCGTTCGGCGATCCGTTCAAAGATTCACCCGATCGCGGCGTCTTTGTGACGTTCGACGGCGGCGCAAGCTGGAGCAAGTCGTTGTACGTAAGTCCTTCGAGTGGTGCCAGCGACGTCGCGATGAATCCGCAAGATCCCCGCGTCGTCTACGCCGGGATGTGGCACTTTCGGCGGCTGCCATGGACCTTTACGAGCGGCGGCCCGGACGACGGTCTCTATAAATCAACCGACGGCGGGCGAAGCTGGCATAAGCTCACGGGCAACGGGCTGCCGAGCGGCTTGACCGGTCGCATCGGCCTCGCGATCGCGCCGAGCCGTCCGAATCGCGTCTTCGCGCTCATCGAGGCGAAAGGCGGCATTCTGTGGCGCACGGACGATGCCGGCAACCACTGGGCGATGACGAGCAGCGACACGCTCGTCGATCAGCGGCCCTTTTATTTCAGCCACATCGCCGTGGACCCGAAGAATCCCAACCACGTCTATGCCGTCTCAGAGATGCTGGCCGAGAGCACCGACGGCGGACGAAAGTTCAAGGAGATCGCCAAGGGCGTGCACGTCGACTACCACGCCATCTGGATCGATCCGACCAACTCCAAACGCGTCATGGTGGGAGAAGACGGCGGGTACGCGCTGACCAACGACCTCAAGCATTGGTCGTTCTCGCGCAACCTCACGATCGGACAGGTATATCACGTCGGTCTCTCCGACGAGAATCCGTACGCGGTCTGCGCCGCGTTTCAAGACAACGGCGGATTCTGTGGTCCGACCAACTCGCTCGATAGCGAGGGAATTCTCGACCGCCACTGGACGGACGTCGTCGGCGGCGATGGTGAGTGGACGGTTCCCGATCCCGGGAACCCCCGCTACGTCTTCGCCGATCTCGAAGATGGTGCGCTGACGGTTTTCGACCGCACGACGCAAGTCAGCCGCTTCATCCGCCCCTACGACGCCTATCCCGGGAGTTTTCTCGGTCCCTTCGACCTGAGCGTCGTGCCGTATCGCTTCAACTGGGATTCGCCCGTGGCGTTCGCACCCTGGGCATCGTCGTCGGGCAGAGGTGGCGGCTATGCGGGCGGAGGCGGTGGATCCGTTGCGTGGTTCGGCGGCAACGTCGTGTTTCAGTCGAGCGACCGCGGTGAAACGTGGGCGCCGATCAGTCCGGACTTGACGCGCGACGTGAAGGCGCATCAGGTTCCCTCCGGCGGCCCGCTCGCGAAGGACGTCTCCGGCGCCGAGTACTCCGACACGATCTTGGACATCGAAGGCTCGCCGCTGCGGCGTGGAGAGATCTGGGCCGGCACCGACGACGGGTACGTGCAGGTGACCAGCGATGCGTCGACCGGCTCGGCACAACTTGCGCACTGGCGCAACGTGACGCCGCCGGAAACGCCGGAGTATGCGCGTATCGAGACGGTCGCACCGTCGCCGCTGGTGCCCAGCACCACGTATGTCGTCGCCGACAATCACCGCATGGGCGACTATGCGCCGTACATCTTCGTGACGCGCGACGGAGGCTCGACGTGGACGAAGATCGTCAACGGCCTGCCGCCCAACCAGTACGCGCGCACGGTGCGCCCCGACAGTCGCAACCCGTATCTCCTCTACGCCGGCACGGAGAACGGCCTATGGATCTCCTTTGACGGCGGCGCGCACTGGGAGAGTTTCAAAATCAACTTGCCGACCGTTTCCGTGCGCGACATCCGCATCCAGCCGCAGTTCAACGACCTCGTGATCGGCACGCACGGGCGCGATGTGTGGGTGTTCGACGACCTGGGTTCGATTCAACAGCTGGGCAACGCGGAGCGCGCCGGCGCGATGCTGTTTGCGCCCCGGACCTCCTACGAGTATCACGACCACTCCAACGACTTGGGCAACTACACCCGCTTTGCGGGCGAGAATCCGAGCCGCGGCGCGATCATTGACTTCTATCAGAGCGCACCGCAACGATCGGCGCCCGAGCTGCAAATTCTCGATGCCGCCGGCCATCTGCTGCGGACGGTGAAAGGCACGCACAAGGTCAACGGTAAGGAAGAGCCGTTCATACCCAACAAGTCCGGCATCAACCGGTACGTTTGGAACTTCACCGAAGATCCGCCGCTGAAATGGTACGGCGCCGCCAAGGAAGAGTATCAGGGGCCGACGGCGGGGCCGCTCGTGGTGCCCGGCACCTACACGGCGCGCATCGCGCTGAACGGTCAGACGCTCCAGCAATCCTTCACCGTCGCCTCCGACCCGCGGGACAGCTGGACGCAAACCGAATACCTCGCGGGCTACGCCTACGCGCGCAAGTACGCGACGATCTACGGCAAGATCGACGAGGCGCTCAACAACCTCGACGCGATGAAGAAGTCACTGGCGGCCGCAGCCTCATCTCCGCGGGCTACCGCCGCGCTGCGGGCGCAGGTCGCCGGCGCGCAGGCGCAATGGAGCGACGTCTTCGCGGCCTTCACCGCGGATTACCATAACGACGAAGACTCGATCCAGCGCTCGGGCTCGCTGCGCGAGTCGGTGCCGCGCACCGGCTTCGCCGGAACGCAGCTGCCGCCGACCGCGGCGCAGCTCGATTACGGCCGGCGCTTCGATGCGGCGTACAACGCCGCGGTCGCGAAGTACAACGCGTACGTCGCTTCGCTGCGTCCGCTGCAAGCGGAGCTGCAGCAAGCCGGTCTCAAGCCGGTAGAGGGCGCGAAACCGGTTACGCCTTAGCGCGACCTATTCGTAGTCGGGCGCCCAGTAGTCGTCGGGATATTGATGCATGAAGAATCGCGGCGGCAGCGGGGCCGAGATCTTCGTGAACGGCCGCGGCTTGCGCGAGAAGTCGAAGCAGTCCAAGGCGGGATTGTTCGCGCGCGCGTCGGACGCCGCCAGCTGGCCGAGCCCGAAAAGATCCTCGACGAATCGCAGGACGCTGCCCGTTTCGTACTGCACGTGCGATACGTAGTTCTGGTGGGCGTAAGGTGAGATGATCAGCAACGGCACGCGGAAGCCGAGGCCGTCGAAATCCTCGTACGGCGGCGGCACGTGGTCGTACGTTCCGCCCCAGTCGTCCCACATGATAAAGATGGCGGTCGTATCCCAGAACCTGCTCTTGCCGACGGTGTTGACCAGAGCACTCACCCAGGACGGTCCATAACCGTTCGGACAGTTCACGTGATCCGAATCGTCGCACACCGGCGTGATCCAGGTCATGTTCGCCAGCTTTCCGGCGCGTACGTCGGTGATGAACTTCCAATTCGGCGAGATGACGTCGTTCTTCCAGTCGGGCCCATAGTAGATGTGCTTTACTGCCTGGTAACCCGACCAGTACGCGCCGGCGCCGCTCTGATTGCTCCCGTAGGAGCTGGCGTAAAAGCGCCAGCTGAGATGCGCCTTATCGAGCTCGTCCCCGAGCGTCTGATAATCGAAGCATGGAGACTCGTAGGGTCCGTACTTTCGCTTGTTCGTGAGCGTCGCAACCATGGCCGACGGACCGGCGCCGCATCCCCACGTCCCGTAGCCGCCGTACGGCAGATCTACGGCGCGGTCGGCCTGGGCCGCAATGACGTACTGGTGGGAGACGAAGCTCTCGTCGAGGTGCGACTGAAACATTCGGTCGGCGAGCACCCACTGATGCGCCATATCGAAGTACGGCTTGGTTTCATTATGCGGCGCGTAAACGTACTGAGGATATTGTACGCCCCTGGGGCCGTTGAACGTCGGCTCCTTATCGAAGCCGTCCATGCGGCATTTCGTGCCGGGAAGCTTCCCCGTTCCGTTGCACGCGGCAAACATCGAATGGGCGGAGTGATCGATCACGTAAAATGCCGAGAGGCTGACGGGAACGAGGTTGACCTTCACGCCCGTATGGGTGTAACCGTACGACTGCGTGTCCGCTCCCGGATAGCCCTGGAAAAGGTTATCGAACGAGCGATTCTCCTGAACGATGAAGACGATGTGCTTGATCTTGCCGACGCCGACCTTATGCAGCTGGTGCAGCGTCGTGTCGCCCTGCATGTACGGTATGGCGTTCGTCGAGGAGCATGCGCTCAACAGTCCGAGGGCGGCGAACAAAGCCGCAGCCCGTGCAACGTAACGGTGCTTCATTGCGCCGCACTATGCCGCTGCCGGGAGCGACTCCTGTGCGCGCGCGCGGGCTCCGAAAACAGACGCTTCAGAAATGCCTCGTGACGGTAGGTTCGGCCCGCTGAAAAATGCACGGCCGCCAGATCGAGCGACGGCACTAGGTAGAGCGCCTGGCCGCCGGATCCGCTGGCATAGACGAGATCGTACGGCGCGGCCTTCGAGCCTAGCCACCATCCCAAGCCGTACCATGGATTGGCAACCGAACCTTGGAAGCACTCCGCGAGCGTCTGACGATTACGTAAGATGAAGCAACCGTAGGCAAGCCAATTATCGGCGCTCAAGTAAGCACCCGTCGGCAAGGGCTGCGTGCCGTCCGGTAATGTGCGCCATTTTTCCACCCGCACGCCGGCCGGCTCGAGGATCCGGCGGCTCAGATACTCGTGCGGGGTCAGTTTTTGAGCAGCGAGTTTCCGTGCAAGCACGGCGCCAAAGACCTGGAGCGGAATCCCGCCGTAAGTAAAGCGCGTCCCCGGCTCGTTTTTGAGCGGTATCGCAAGCGCGGCTTGATAAGTTGGCACGCTCGCGCCCAGACCGCCGAACCCGAAGCCTGCGGTCAGCGAGAGCAGCATGCGAATCGTGACGCGCCGCTTCCAAGGATCGTCGCGCCATGCTTCGACCGCTTCCGCCACCGGCTCGTCGAGGTCGAGCAATCCGTCGGCGCGCGCCGTCAGCGCGGTGACGCCCCAAAAGCTCTTCGTCCCGCTATAGAGCGCGTGCGGCGCGTCGGCGGCGAAGCCGTCGGCGTACTCCGCTGCGATCGCCTCGCCGCCGCGGCTGATCACGAGCGCCTGCAAACCGTGCGCGCGCGAATATTCGACGGCACGGTCCACGGAGATCGCAGCGTACTGTGACGGCATGAAGAGGAGCGTTCTGCGCGCGACGGCAACAGCGCTGCATGGCTCGCCCGGAGCTTAGCGTCGTCATTCCGGTCTATAACAACTGGTGGCTCACCGCGCGCTGCCTGCGCGAGCTGGATGCACTGCGCGCCCAGTCGGCCGTCGCCTTTGAAACGATCGTCGTTGATAACGCGTCGAGCGACGAAACGCCTGAGGCAATCGCGCACTTTCCCTGGGCGCGCTACGTGCGTCACGAGATCAACGAAAACTTTGCCGGCGCGTGCAACGCCGGCGCCCGGGCGGCGCAGACGCCGCTGACGTTCTTTCTGAACAACGACGCGTATCCGCTCGGCGATTCCTTCGCGCCGTTGGTCCGCGCCTTCGACCGTAGCGACGTCGCGATCGCGGGCGGGGCGCTCTTCTTCGAAGACGGGGTGACGCAGGCGGCGGGGCTCGTGATGCTTCCCAACGACCACTGGCATTATTCGTGCCGAAACCTGCCGCCGTCGCTCGACGACGTCAACCGGTCCCGCGACACGCTCGGCGTCTCGGGGGCGGCGATGGCCGTGCGAACGCAGTGGTTTCTCGATACCGGCGGCTTCGATGAAGCCTTCGTCAACGGATTCGAAGACGTCGATCTCTGCATGCGCGCGCACGAGCAGGGTCGCACGATCGTTTACGTGGCCGGTTCGCGCTTCGCGCACTACGAGGCGGCGTCGGAGAACCGCTTCGCACACGAGGATGAAAACGAGCGGTTGTTTCGCCGGCGGTGGTCCGCGAAGCTCGCGGCGTTTCCCCGAACGCTCCGCGGCGACGTAGGCGCAGTCTCCGTTCGAAACGGGTCGAACGGGGATCCACTGCTGGCCGCAGGTCTCGAAGATCTACAGGACGCCTTGCGGGCCTTCGGACACCCCATCGTGCGTAATCGCGTGGCCGCATGGCGCAAATACGATCGGCGGTTTCGGCGCGCGGCAACGCTCGCGTGGTTTTGCGACGCCGGTCCGCCCGGAGTTTCGATCCACGGAGACGGCTCGGGTGTCCCGGTAATTCGAACGGCGGGGGCGACTGACGTTTCCGTCCCATTCCTTCCCTGCGCGTCGCCGCAAAGACTCGAATCGCTGGGCGTTGTCCGCAGCGACGATCCAAAGTGCGCAAGCGTCGGGGTGATCGGAAGTGAAGCTGACGTTGCGCGACTGGAGGCGGAGGCGAGCGCTTCGGCCGGAGGCGTCGTGTTGACCCGCATCACGCCCGGAATGCTCCTGGGGAAAGATCGCTATCCCCTCGCCTGCGCCGTGCACTTGGGGTTGAGCGACCCGAGCGCTTTCGGAAACGTGCTGCTCGCGCAAGCCGGCATTTCGGCGATCGTTGCGGCGCGCGATGACCTGCTTGCGCTCTTTCAGGAAGACGTCGCACTGATTGGACCACAAGCCAATCTCGCGCCGCTGATCTCGCGAATGTGTCACGATCCGTCGCTGCGAGCCGAGCACGGCGCGCGACTCGCGGGGGATTCGAAACGGCGCTACTCGCCGCGGCGCAGCGCGATACGCGTGGTTGACTTACTCTGCACCGCGCGCTTCGGCGTGGAGCGATCGGCCGGCGCGGAGCCGTAGCCGCCGCCTCCCGGCGTTTGAATCGTTAGAACGTCGCCGGGTTCGATGGGCAAACTGACTTTTGCCGGGAGCCGAGTTTCGCGGCCGTCGCGGACCAAGGAGTGACGGCCGCACGCGCCGGGCTCCCCGCCCGCTGCGCCGCACGGTTGCACCGCGTGCCGATCCGCGAGCAGCGTTGCGTGCGCGCAGCCTTCGGTCAGCTCGAGCGAGCGAATCAATCCGTCACCTCCGCGATACCGCCCGCTGCCGCCCGTTTCGTCGGCGAGCTCGTAGCGAACGACGCGCAGCGGAAACTCGCGCTCGATCGCCTCGATCGGTGTGTTCAGCGTATTGGTCATGTGCGCGTGGATGCCGCTGAGTCCGTCTTTCGTAGGGCGAGCGCCCATTCCGCACCCATTCGTCTCGTAGAACGACCACGTTCTGCCGCCGGCGAGCGTTCCGCCCAGCATGACGTTGCTCATCGTGCCGCCGCTGCATGCGGGAACGCGGCCCGGCGCGGCGCGCGCAAGAGCGAGCAGCACGACGTCGGCGTTGCGCATGCTGGTCTCGACGTTTCCTCCGGAGACGGGCGCCGGCCGGTGTGGATTGAGCAACGATCCTTCCGGCGCTCGGACCGTGATCGGTCGAAAGAAGCCGTCGTTCATCGGAATCGTGGGGTCGGTGACGGCGCGCGCGGCATAGTACACGCCCGAGAGCGTCACTCCGAAGACGGCGTTGAGTGGGAACGCAACTTGCTCCGACGTGCCCGCGTAATCGAAATGCGCGTTCCCATCGCGCAGCTCGAGACGCAGCGCGATGCGAATCGTCGGATTGCCGTCCAAGTCTTCCAGATAGTCGCAGGCCTCGAAGATTCCGTCGCCGAGCGCGCGGAGGGCGGCACGCATCCGCAGCTCGCTCGAGTCGAGCGCGTGCGCGATCATTTCTTCCAAGGCGTTGACGCCGTGGCGTTCGCACAACTCCAACAGCCGCCGCTCGCCGGTGTAATTGCCGGCGACCTGCGCGCGCAGATCGCCGCTGCGGGCATCGGGCGTGCGCGAGTTTTCACGAAAAAGCGCGACGGTCTGGCCGATGATTCGCTCGTCGTGCACGAGGCGCATCGGCGGAACGACGACGCCTTCTGCAAAGAGATCCGTGGCGGTCGCCGGCATGGAGCCCGGCACCGATCCTCCGACGTCCGCGTGATGCGCCTTACCGGCCGCATAGCCGAGCAGCGCGCCGCGATGGAAGATCGGGCGCACGACCGTCACATCGTTGAGGTGCGTGCCGGTGACGTACGGGTCGTTCGCCACCCACATCTCGCCTGGGCGCATGCCGCCGTGCTCGCGTTCGACGATCTCAAGCATTCGCCGCAAGCCCCAGGGCAACGAGCCGAGATGCACGGGAATGTGCTCGGCCTGGGCGATCAACCGTCCGAACCGGTCGAAGAGCGCGCACGAGTGATCGAGTCGCTCCTTGATGTTCGGCGAATAGGCGCTGTTGCGCACCGCCAATCCCATCTCTTCGCCGGCATACACGAGCGCGTTCTTGACGATCTCCGCCGAGATCCGATCCATCATAGGTTGCCTTTATGGAGCAGAAGGAGATCTTCTTCGACGGTCATCTCCCAGCTCGGCGCGAGGTACGTCGTCGTGTCGTACTGTTCGACGATCGCCGGCCCTTCGATTTTTCTACGGGGCGCCAACGCTTGCCGCGCAAATACAGGAACGGCCACGAACGCGCCATCGATCCAAACCTTGCGCTCATTGTCATCCTGAGCCTGTCGAAGGACGACGGAGTCGCTCTCCGCGAGATGCGTGCGCCCCGTGTCATGCTGAGCCTGTCGAAGCATGACTGAGCCGGTCGCCGTAAGGCGCGCGTTCACAATTTCCACCACCTCGCCCGGCGCGTCGTAGCCGTATCGCGCCCGGTGCGCGGCGTGAAATTCTCGAGCGATTCGCTCGCGGTCCGAATCGTGCGCAACCGTAAGCTCGAAGCTCTGTCCCCGATAGCGCGCGTCGTACTCTCGTCGAAACGCGATCGTGCCGGCGTGCGCGCCCTGCTGCAGCAGCTCGGCGCGAGCGCGCTGCTCGCCGTCCGCAAAGTTGTGCTCCATCGAATCCATGTCGAGCGCATCGGCCGCGGCCAGCACGGGCCACAGCTCGTTGACGCGCAACTCGGCGTCCAATAGGCCGAAGGCCGAGAAGAGGCCCGGGTGCGCGGGAACGATGATGCGGTGAATTTCCAGCTCGTCGGCGAGCGCGCACGCATGCAGCGGGCCGCCGCCGCCAAATGCGACGAGCGTAAAATCACGCGGATCGATGCCGCGTTCGATCGTAACGATGCGCAGCGCCTTGGCCATCGCGTCGTCAATCAGCGCGACGATACCGGCCGCCGCCGCTTCGACCGGTCCGTCAAGCGCGTTCGCGAGCGGCAGAATCGCCGCGCGAGCGCGCGCGGCGTCGATCGGGAAGCCACCTCCGAGCAGATGCGTCTGATTCAGTCGTCCCAGTACGACGTTCGCGTCGGTGACGGTGGCTCGATCGGACTCACCGTAGCACGCCGGGCCGGGATCCGCGCCGGCGGAGTGGGGGCCGACGCGTAGCGCGCCGGCATCGTCAAGCCATGCGATCGTGCCTCCGCCCGCACTCACTTCGGCCAGATCGACGAACGGAAACCGGACCGGGTATCCGCTGCCCTTGATCGCGCGGCCGCTGTGCGCCGCGCCCGCGGCCTCGAACTCGTACGCTACCTGCGCGACGCCGTCGAGAATGGTGCCGGCCTTCGCCGTCGTTCCGCCCATGTCGAACGAGAGGAGGCGTCGAGCGCCCACGCGCACGCCCAGCGCAGCACTTGCAATCGCGCCGCTCGCCGGACCGCTCTCGAGCAGCGCCGCCGGCCGAGTGAGTATGTGAGTCGCGCGAGACATCCCGCCGTCGCTGCGCATCACGTAGAGGGGCGCCTCGATTCCGTCCGCGCGAAGCTGCGCGATGAGCCGCTCGAGGTAGCCTTCGACGATCGGCGCCAGCGCGGCGTTGACGACCGTCGTGGAGCAGCGTTCGTACTCTCGGTACTGCGGATCGACGTGCGACGAAAGCGCGATGCGCACGCGCGGCAGCGCGCGTGCAAGGGCCTCGGCGAGGCGCCGCTCGTGCACGTCGTTGGCGTACGAGTGAAGCAGACAGATCGCGACCGATGCCGCGTCGCGCGCGCGAACTTTTTCGCACACGCCGGTCACGCCGGCGTCATCGAGCGGTACGATCACGTTTCCACGGTGGTCGAGGCGCTCTCGCACCGTCAGGCGGTCGCCGCGCGCGACCAACTGAGGTGGACGCTCGACGAAGAGATCGTAGACCGCGCTGCGATTTTGGCGCCCGATTTCGATCAGGTCGCGAAATCCCTCGGTGGTGATCAGCACGACGCGCGGCGGCTCTAGCCCGACCTGGCCGAGCAGCGCGTTGGTGGCGATCGTCGTCGAATGCGCTAGGAACTCGACGGCCGGCGACTCGTATTCGGCGAGCAGGGATGTCAGCGCGTTAATGACCGCGCGCTGCGGCTCCCGCGGCGTGCTCGGAACCTTACGCGTGGCGACGCGCCCGCTCCACGATTCTGTCGCGACCAAATCGGTAAAGGTGCCGCCAACGTCGATTCCTACGCGAAGAGTTCGCCGCGCCGCCATCGGCCAGCGCTTGTCACAATGCAACCGGCTTACCTGTTACGCGCAAGAGGCACACCATGAGAAGGCTCGCCGTAGGAATTACCCTCCTCGCGTTACTGTGCAACCCGCCCGTTGGCGCGCGAGCCACGGTGTCGGCGCACCACGTCGCCGCGACGGCGACGTTCGAGAGCGGCATTCTGCGCGTGGAGCGTTTCGGGCGGGCGGGGGCGCGGGCCATCGTCTTCATCCCGGCACTCTTCTGCGGCTCCTGGCAGTGGAACGCGCAGATTAACGCGCTTTCAAAATCCTACGACGTTTTCGTCGTCACGCTGCCGGGTTTCGATGGACGGCCGATGATTTCGGGCGACGATCTGATGAATCGCGCGGCGCGAAGCATAACGGCCTTGATCGTCGCGCATCATTTGAGCCGTCCAATCGTCGTGGGCCACAGCCTCGGTGGAACGCTCGCGGTCTTCCTTGCGGAGCGGTATCCCAGCGACGTGAGCAACGTCGTGACGGTCGAGGGAGGGATGCCGGAGGGGGCGACGCGGGCCGAACGCGAGCAAGCCGTTGCGAGGGAGACTGCGCCTTTCCGCGGGATTCCGGCGAGCCGGCTCGGCGCCGTGCTACGCGAGCAGCAGCTGCAGTACACGATCACCGGTAAGGCCGACGTCGTCACGATCGAACGCTATGCGTCGCGCAGTCAACCGCAGGCAATCGTAGACTGGATGCGCGCGGCCTTCTTGCTCGACCTCACGCCGGGGCTGAGCAAGATCCGGGCGCCGTTCACCGTCATCGTTCCCTTCGAGCCGAGAATCGATCCGTACGTCGGCTTTGCCACCGCCGACGCGAAACGAGCGGCGTACGTTCGTTGGGCCGCTCACGCTCGCAACCCGAAAGTGATTCTGATTCAACCGGCGCGGCACTTCGTGATGTTCGACGAGCCGGAAGAGTTCGAGCGCGCGCTCGACGCCGCGCTCGAACGCTAGACGGCGGCTCCGTCGTAGGCGCGCCGTAGCACGTTGATGTCGAGCTTCTCCATCTCCATCATGGCGGTCCGCGCGCGCGTGGACTTCTCTTCGTCGTCGCCGGCGATCAGATCGATGAATCCCTCGGGCACGATCTGCCACGTGACGCCGAACTTGTCGGTGATCCACCCACACTGCATCGGCTTGCCGTCTTTGCCGAGCTCGCCCCACAGACGATCGACTTCGTCTTGCGTCGGACAGTTCACGACGAACGACACCGCGGAGGACGCCGCGAGATCGAAACGCGAGCCGAGCTCCGTTCCGTCCGGGCCTTGCCTGCCGCCGTTGAGCGCGACGAAATCCAGTCCGCGCAGGCTAAAGCTGACGGTCATCACGTCACCGTCGTCACCGGGACCGGCCCCGTCGTAATACGTGACGTGCGTGATCTTGGAATCTTCGAACAGCGAAACGTAGTATTTCGCGGCCTCTTCCGCGTTGTCGTCGAACCACAGAAACGGCGTGATGTTTTGCATCGTAGAATCCTTTCTAAGATCGAGGTGACTGACTGAGCATCAAGACGGCGCCTTGAGGATCGCGGATAATCGTTCTGCGAAAGCCCGCGGCATCGTTCGGAGGCTCGACGAGCGTTGCGCCGGCTGACGCAGCGGTTGCCGCGGCGGCGTCGACGTCGCCGATCCAAAAGCCGGCCCTCCAATGCGCGGGCGTGCCCGCGGGGAACTCGGCACCCATCGGTAAGATGACGGCGACCACGTCGCGTGGCACCGGCTGTTCCGGTTCGCCGCCGAAGTATCCGGGCCGGCGCAGGAGCGTCAACGTCGTCCCCCCGGCGCTGAACGGTTCGGTTTGCCAACCGAATATCTCGGCGTAGAAGTGCGCGGCTCGTTGCGTGTCGGCGACGATCAGCGCGCTCATGGACCAGGCCGCCGATTCGTTGACGACGTGCGCGCCGCAGCGCTCGCGCGCTTCCCACAGACAGAACGCCGCGCCCGCCGGATCGGTCACGACCGCCAACCGGCCCGCGGGCAGCGCGTCACTCGCACCGGCAACGACCGAGCCTCCCGCGGCGCGAACCTTTTCGCACGCGGCGGCAACGTCGTCGACGGCGACGTACGTGTTCCAGAACGCGGGCGGCCCGGCATTTTCCTTCGGCGCCGAACCGACGCCGGCGACGTCGAGGCCGCGCATCCGTGCCACGTAATACTCGCCGCCGTCCGGCATGCGTCCGGGTCCGGCAAACTCCCACCCGAAGAGCTTGCCGTAGAACTGCGTTGCGGCGCGCGGATCGGGCTGGAGCGTGTCGACCCAACAGGGGACACCGGATGGATACTCGCTGCGTCGGCTCAATTCATTATCCTTTCGTAAAGAGCGAGAGCAGCGGGGCGCGATGCCGATAGGCCGGCACGAACCACAACGCGGTGAGGATCAACGGCAGAGCGATCGTTTGAGGCTGCATTGTGACATGAAAGACTAAAATGTTGCAGAGAATCGCGGCAAGCAGCACGAGAGCGAAGGGGACGAAGCGGTTGATCAGCAGCAAGATGCCGGCGAGCAGCTCGACGAGATCGACGAAGACGACCCAGCGCGATGCGAAGAACGCATGAAAGAACGTCCCCGCGAGTCCCGGGGGCGGCGCCGGCGGATGCCCGATAAGGAACAAGATCGATCCGCCGGCGAGCGTGAAGACGAGCCCGAGCGCGATCCGGGCGGCGGCGACGCCGTACCGTGCGAGCCATGCGGGCGGCGAGACGGGCCTGGGGGCGGCGACGGTGAGAAGCATGCGGTGAACCTCCTGACGACGTGTGGGGTTGACCGCATTATACTAAAGTGTACTTGTAAAAAGCAAGTGATTTATAAAAATAAAAGCCATTGCCCGGCGCGCCGATCTCGCGAGTGAGGCCCGGGGCGGGTCTCCGAGGCCTATGGTTTTCTTATAAGGTGAGGTGGGCGACGCCGTTGGCCGGGTTGCAGTCGGAGCCTTGCGCCATGCGGACGCGAAACTCCAGGGGCGTCGAGCCGCGCCGCGCTTCAACGTTGCGTTGCCACTGATAGTTGAAGCGATACGATTGCCCGGCGGCGAGCGGCGGGATTCCCTTGCTGTCGAGCTTGTTGCCGTACTGATAGATGTCGACGAACTGCAGCGTATTGCTGGGCTGACCTTGGCTGCCCAGGTTGCGCACGGTTCCGGCGATGTTGTAGGTATTGAGCGAGCCGTTGGTCGTTACGTTGCTCACGGCGACGGAGACGATCGCAGGATTCGGACCCGAGCACGTCGCGGCCGGCGCGGCCGCCGCGCTCAAGCCCAGCGCCGCGAAGAGAACAAAAGAGGCGCGTATCATTCTGGCATCCTCACTAAAGCTGAAGGTGCCAATTCTATACCCACTCGAAGGCAAGCGACCCATGCCTCGATTCTTGGGCGTCGCGCTCGTCGCCGTTGCGCTGCTGGGCGTAGGCCCGCCGGCCGTTCATCCGTCGCTCCACGTGCTGCTTGCGCGCGATCTGCAAGCCTATCTGCAGGCGCGCGCTCGAGTGGAGCACATCTCCGGCATCGCGCTCAGCGTCAGCCTGCGTGGCCTTGCGGACAACATCGAGGTTACCGCCGGAACGACCCAGTATCCGGCCGCCGGCACCCCGCTGACGGGCGAAACGTTGTGGCAAATCGGGAGCAACACGAAGGCCTTTACGGCCGCGACGATCCTGCAGCTGGAGGCCGAAGGCAAACTCACGATCGATCAGACGGTCGGGCAATGGCTGCCGCAGTATCCGGCGTGGAAGCACGTGACGATTCGCCGGCTGCTCAACATGACGAGCGGCATACCCGGATACGACAACGCTCCCGCCATGTTGCGCGCATATGCGCGCGATCCGCAGCGCCATTTTACGCTGGCAGAGCTGATTGCGTACGCCTATCCCACGACCGCGGGCGCGCCGCCGCCGACGACCGGTTACGCCTATTCCAACACGAACTATCTTTTGGCGGAGAAGATTGTCGAGCGAGTGACCGGACATACCTACGGCGACGAACTCGCACGGCGTTTCTTCCGCAGCAGCAGCCTCGGCTTGGACGATACGAATTACGAGCCATACGACTATCCCAAGAGCATTCGCGACCGAATGACCTCAGGGTATTTCTTCAGCCACGACGCCGACAACGCACCCTTGCTGCCGTTGCTCGGTCAGGACGTGAAGGATTTTAGCGTCTCGTGGATGCAGGGCGCCGGCGGCATCGTTTCCGATCCCGAAGACCTCACGCGCTGGGCGCGCGCGCTCTACAGCGGACCTGTACTCCCGGCGAAGCAGCGCGCCGAACTATTGAGCCTGGTCTCACTCAAGAACGGTAAGCCGATCGCGACGACGACGCTCGACGACCCGCGCGGCTTCGGGCTCGGCGTGGCGCAGCTCACGACGGCCGAAACCGGGACGGTGTGGTATTACGAGGGGATAACGCTCGGTTATCGCATGGTCCACGTCTACTTTCCGCGTCAGGATGCCGTAATCGCGTTCGGCCTCAACAGCCAATGCGATAGCAAGGAAGACCGCGCCGGTAAGCTGGCCGTCGCCATCTACAACACGCTGCATGCGGCCGGCAAGCTGTAAACTCGCGCTCGTCGCGGTTATCGTTGTGGTGCTCGGGGGCCCCGCCGGTGGCCTTGCCGCGGGTGACCCGCAGGCGAGTGTGGTTGCGGAGATCGCGCGAACCGCCATGGCGCGCGATCATCTCAAGGCCGTCATCCTGCGAGTAACCTCGGACGGCCGCAATGTCTACACGGCGGCGCTCGGCGAGTCGATGTACGGGGTGCCGGCGACGACTCAAATGCACTTTCGCAACGGTGCCATGGCGTTTAACTACATGGCCACCACGCTCCTCGAACTCGTCGACCGGAAAAAAGTGCGGCTCGACGACAAACTTGCGCGATTCTTTCCGAGTCTGCCATACGCGAGTCGCATCACGCTGCGCAACCTCGCCAACATGACCTCCGGGTACGCCGACTACGTCTACCAACCTGAGGTGCTGCACGGCGTCGATCTCAATCCCTTTCGGCACTGGACGTCCGACGAACTGATCCTGATCGGCGTTCGGAAACCGATGATGTTCGAACCCGGAACGAATTGGGGTTACTCGCATACCAACTACGTCATCCTCGGCCGCGTGATCGAAAAGATTACGGGCATGCCGCTGGCGCAGGCGCTGCAAACCTACATCATGACGCCTATGCGGCTCACTCAAACGCGTAGCATCGATACGCCGGCAATTCCTGCTCCGGCCTTGCACACGTACAGTTCTGAACGGCGCGAAGACCTGAAGATACCAGCCGGCGAGTCGTTTTATGAAGACGCCACGTTTTGGGATCCGTCGTGGACGACGGGCAACGGCGCGGTTCAAGTCACCGACATCACCGACATGGCGAAATCCATGGAACTCACCGGCAGAGGTACGCTCCTCTCTCGCGCGTCGTTTGAGGCCCAAGTTCGGCCGAACCTGGTGGGATTCGGGCACAGCCAGGCGGGTTGTGTCGCGTGCCGGCAAAACACGGTCGCAGCCAATTACGGGCTTGGCCTGCTCAATCTGGGTCCGTGGATTTCGCAGATCAAAAGTTTTGCAGGTTGCGGTGGAACCGTCGGCTATCTCCCCGCGCGTCGCCTGACGATAGCCGTCGTGACGACCTATTTGCCCGAAGCGTTCGATTCAAAGGGCAACTATCCCAACCCCTCTCAAACTGTTTTCGCCGAAATCGCTAATAGTCTCGCACCAGGCACGCTCCCCAAACTTCCATAGGAGATATATGAAACAATCCAGTCGTCGCACCCGTAACAGCCGCATGATAGAACGGATGGTTGCCGCTCTAGCGGCTTCGCTTTTTGTGTTGTGGCCGCTGCAAGCGCCGGCGCAAACGTCGCCGTCGCAGCAGATCGCCGCCGTGCAGATGCAGGCGCTTAATGACTTCTTGGCGGCGTCACCTGAGGTCGCGACCTTTTTGGGAGATTACACGCACGATGCCGATTGGAGCGATCCTTCGCCGGCCGGCATCGCGCACTTCAAGCAGCTGATTGCGAGTTACGAGCAGCACGTGGATGCGATCGACATGACAGGCGCGACGCTGCACGACCGCAACGATATCAAGATAATGCGCGCCTTCATCGCCGCGCAGAAGCGGCAGATTGCCGACCTGGAGGCCGGGAAGGATCCGTCGGGACCGCCGCTCACAATGATGGGCGCCGTCTTCACGATGATGCTGCACAAGGACGAGCAAGATCCTGCCGTGTGGTGGAACAACCTGATCTCGCGCCTGGAAAAGGCCCCGGCGTGGATGACGGCACAGCGTCCGCTGATCACGCATCCGGGCCGTTTGCAGGCCGAAGTCGGCTTGCAGCAGCTCGCGATGGCGCCCGCGCTGTTCAACGGCATCTTGACGCCGATGGCGGCGGGACTCTCCAAAGAGCAGCAGGCCAGGTTCGTGAAGGCGCGCGACGCAACCGTGGCCGCCGTCACGCAATGGATGAGCTGGATGAAGGCCAACGCGGCGTCGTGGCCGGTCAACTACGCGATGGGTGCCGCGGCGTACAACGCCATGCTGCGCGACGAACAGCTCTTGCCCTACACGGCCGATCAGATCGCCGCGATCGGGCGCACGACGCTCGCAGCCGCGATGGCGCAGGAACAGCGCATCAAAGCCGAAGCAAAGGCGAAGGGCGTCAACCTCTCCAATCCCGCGCAGGCCGCGGCGAACGGCGGGGGGATGACGCCGACCACGAAGGACGCACAGTTCACCTTCTTTCAGGCGCAGCTCGACACGTTGCGCGACTTCATCAATCGCAGGCGCATCGTGACGATTCCGGCGTACGTCGGCCGGATGAAGATCGTGGAGACTCCGCCGTTTCTGCAGCCGATTCTGCCCGGGCCGTCCATGAATCCGCCCCCGATACTTTCGAAGCAGGTCGACGGCGTCTACTTCGTTCCACCACCCAATCCGCAGATGGCGAAGGCCGCCGCGGCGGGCGCGATTTTTGAAGACTTCGATCGCGATCGCGTTCTGATGACGAGCGGCCATGAGGGTTTCCCCGGGCACTTCCTGCAGTTCTCGATCGCCAAGCACAGCGAGGATCCGGTACGGCGCTTTTCGTTCGATGGCGTCTTCGCCGAGGGTTGGGCGTTCTATGAAGAGGCGCTGTTGGAGCGCGACGGCCTGTACGGTAAGGACCTCGACGGCCGCTACGCCGTCGCCCAGTTCGAGCGCCTTCGCGGCGCGAGGGCGATCGTCGATCCGATGCTCGCGACGGGGCAGTGGAGCTACGAACAAGCCGTCAAGTGGTTTACGGAGAACGCGGGTGTCGACGCCGCCACGGCGCGGGGCGAAGTGAGCCGCTTTGCCCTAGGGCCGGGGCAGGCGTACGACTACGCGGTCGGCAAGACGCAGATCGAAGAACTGCTGCGGGCATACAAAGCGAAGAAGGGCGCCGCGTTCAATCTGCAGGCGTTCCACGACGACCTGCTCTCGCACGGCACCGTTCCCGTGAGCATCATCGCGAGCGAGATGCTGGCCGAGTGACCCCGTACGAACGCTTCCGAGCGCTGCACGAGCGCGCGCAGGCCTTCATCATGCCGAACGCGTGGGACGGCGCGTCGGCCGTCCTGCTCAAACGCGCCGGATTCGAAGCGTTGGGAAGCACGTCGCTCGGATTCGCGTTTTCGCTCGGACGGCAGGATGGAACGCACGCGGTCCCGCGCGACCAGGCCGTCGAACACGCGGCGCTCTTACAGCGCATCAGCGGCCTGCCGGTCAACGGCGACCTCGAAGACGGCTTCGGCGCCGAACCCGAAGACTGCGCGGCGACGGTGCGCGCCGCGATCGCGGCCGGACTCGCCGGGCTCGGTATCGAGGACACGACCGCGGACGCCGCGCGTCCGATCCACGATTTCGACGCCGCCGTTGCGCGCGTGCGCGCGGCGGCGACCGCCGCGAAGGGCCGCATCCTGCTTACCGGCCGCACCGACAACTATCTGCACGATCGAACCGATCTCGACGATACGATTCGGCGTTTGAGCGCCTTCGCCGAGGCGGGCGCCGACGTGCTCTACGCGCCGGGTCTCCCCGATATGCGTTCCATCGTCGCGGTGGTTCGCGCGGTCGCGCCCAAGCCGGTCAACGTGCTGATCGGTCCCGAGGACGCGACCGCGTCGCTCGACGAGTTGTCGGCGGCGGGAGTGCGGCGCATCAGCGTCGGCGGCGCGCTGTACCGCGTCGCGATGACTGCGGTACACGAGGTGGCGACGTCAATGCGCGCCGGAAACCCCGGCGCCGTCCGCGGCGCGATCGCCGGAAGCGAGATAGCATCATTGTTTCCGCGCTGACGCGCGCTGGAGGCTGGTTTACGACCAGGGTACGTCAATTGCGTGAAGTCAATCGTCAGATTTTTCCGCATCTTGGGCCCCGGCCTGATCACGGGCGCCGCCGACGACGATCCCTCCGGCATCTCGACGTACTCGGTGGCCGGCGCCGCGACGGGATTCTCGATGCTTTGGCTCACCTTGGTCTCGACGCCCATGATGGCCGTGATTCAGGGCATGTGCGCCCGCATCTCGATGGTCAACGGCGAAGGCATCGCCGCCATCATGCGCAAGCGCCTGCCGCTGTGGCTGGCCTACGGACTCGCGGGCTTGGTGATCGTGGCCAACACCTTCAACCTGGGGGCCGATATCGGCGGAATGGCGGACGCGGCGCACCTCTTGGTGCCGGTACCGGTCGACGCATTCGTCTTTTTCTTCGGCATCGGGCTGATCGCGGCGCAGATTTGGCTGCCATACGCGCGAATCGCTCGGATCTTCAAGTGGCTGACGCTGGCGCTCTTCGCGTACGTCATCACGGCGTTCGTCGTACGGCCGCCGTGGGGGCAGGTGCTGCTCAACTTCGCCGTCCCGCGCCTGCGTTTCGATTCCGGCTGGCTGTCGACGATGGTCGGCGTTTTGGGGACGACGATCACGCCCTACTTGTTCTTCTGGCAATCATCGCTGATGGTCGAAGAGGAGAAGGAGGCCGGTAGAACGTCGATCGCGGAGCGCCGCGGAACCGACGAGCGCTCCGTGAAGACCATGCATGCCGACGTCAACACGGGCATGATCTTTTCGAACGTCGTCGCGTTTTTCATCATCGTCACGACGGCGGCGACCCTCGGCGCGCACGGTAAACACGACATCTCGACCGCGCAGCAGGCTGCCGAGGCGCTGCGGCCGCTGGCCGGCCGCTTCGCGGAGCTGCTGTTCACACTGGGAATGGTGGGGACGGGGTTTCTGGCGGTTCCCGTGCTGGCGACCTCGTCGGCATACGTTGCGGCGCAAACCTTTAAGTTCCGCGAGGGGCTGAGCGAGCCGTTGCACCGGGCGCCGCGGTTTTACGGGATCATCGTCGCCGGAATGCTCTTGGGTATCGGCATGAACCTGCTGAAGATAGACGCAATCCGGGCGCTCTTCTGGGCTGCCATCCTCAACGGCATCGCGGCCGTGCCGCTCATCGCGCTCATCGTGTGGCTCGCCTCGAGCCGCAAGGTGATGGGTGAGTGGGTCAGTTCGCTGGCGGCGCGGGCTTGGGGTTGGGCCACGGTCGCGTTGATGGGCGGCGCGACGGTCGCGATGTTCTATTTCATGGCGCATCCATCGTAGTTTAAGCGCACCGTTCCCCGGGGATAGAGCGCCCATGGATATTCTGTCGGTTCTCAAGCAAGAGCATCGCGCCGTCGCCGGTCTGATCGACCAAGTGCAGCAATGCGAATCCGACGATCCGCAGTTGGACGAACTCGGAAAGGAGATCGAACAAGCGTTGACCGTGCACGCGGAGCTGGAGGAGAAGCTCTTTTATCCGGAGTTGCGCGACCGTGCCGAGGAATCCGACGAGCGGGTCGACGTCTTCGAAGCGTATACCGAACACGAAGTCGTCAAGCATTTGATCGCGCTCTTGAAATCGGGACGCAAGCGCGACGAGCTATTCAAGGCCGAGCTGCAAGTCTTGGGCGAAAGCGTCAAGCACCACGTGAAGGAAGAAGAGTCGACGATTTTTGCGCTCGCGCGCGAGCTTCTTTCACGCGACGAGCTCGACGAGCTCGGCGAGCGCTTTGAAGCAGGCAAGGCGCGCCTGATGTCGCGCGCCTCCGCCAACGGCCGCCGCACCGGCTCGCGCAAGAAGAGCGGCCCCAAGCGTTCGGGACGGGCGAAGAAGACTAGCCGCAGCCGCTAGAGGAACGGCGGCGTGCACCGTCAGACAACATCACGACGGTGCACGAACTCTTCAAGGGCCCTCGGTCGCTGCGAGAGCCGAGCGAACGAATCGCGTTTTGGCTGACGGCGATCTTCTCGCTTCCGGCTGCGCTGGCCATCGGGTACCTGTTGCACGAATCGATCGGCGCGTCGCAGGCGGCGCTGTTCATCGTCGTCGCGATGGTCTACGTGACGCTCGCGCGCGGGCGTCTCTTGGGATCGAGCGTGCGCGTCCACGAGCTGCAGTACCCGCGCGTCTTTGCGATCGTTAAGCGCGCGTGCGCCGCGCTCGAAATTCCGATGCCGTTGATCTTCGTGCGCGAGGACAACTATGTGCCGGCGGTCGCGCTCGGCTTCGGCGAACCCTACGCGCTGGTGCTCTCGAGCCACTGGATCGAGCTTTTCTCCGACGATGAGTTGTCGTTCGTCATCGGGCGCGAGCTCGGCCACATCGCCGCGGGCCACACGCGCTTTCACTCGCTGCTCAGCGTGAGCGGCAACGAGAACCCGGTGGTCTCGCTGATTTTCGGCGCGTGGCTCCGGCGTTGCACCTTAACGTGCGACAAGGTGGGGTTGCTCTGTTGCGGCACGCTCGATGCCGCGATTCGCGCGATGGGGATCGCCGCGTTTCACGAGTTCGGACGCAGGGTCGATTATCAGGCGTTCGCCGAGCAACATGCGGAGATCCAGAACGATGCCGTGCTGCGGCTCGGCGAGTGGCTGAGCTCCGAGCCGTATGCGACGCGGCGCATCGCCTCGCTGCGCCGCTTCATCGCGACGCAGTCGTACGCCGCAGCCGAAGCGTGGTTCCTACGCGAACGCGCCGCCGAGCCGCCGGCGCTGGCGGCCCCGGGACAGACGAAGGTTGCGACGCGCGATTGCGCCGGGTGGTGGCGTCGCTTCGCCGCGTGGGGGATCGATGCCGTGGTCGTGACCGCGATCATAACCTCGTTCGGAGGAACGGTCGCCTCTTCGCTCGGTAAGCGCGCGGATTCCAGCGTCGTCTCCGTTTCGCGGGGCAACGTCAAGATCTCGGAGCCCGGGGTCAGCGTCACGATCAGTGGAAAGAACAAAACGAACGCGGGCATCCATGTGGAGCGCCCGGGCTTCGCGTGGAAGAATCCGGCGATGACCGGTGGCGCGACGTCGAGCCCGGCACCCAGCCCGGCACCGACGGTGTCGCCGGATAAGCTCGGCCCGATCGAGTTTACCGATCAGGGACCCGCGGTCAACGTATTCGGAAGCGACATCCCACTCTCGGCCGGGGGCGTCGGTGACCTGATTCATCGCCTCGGCTTCTTCTTTTCGTTCCCCGTCTATCTCGCGCTGCTGGTGATTCTCGCCGGACAGACCTTCGGCATGATGATTACCGGCTTGCGCGTCGTCACGACGGAGTTCCGGCGTCCCAGTTTGGGGCGAACGCTGTTACGCTATCTGATCGTCGGGTTCTTGTGGCCGCTGATCATGCCGCTGAGCGTGATCTCGCGCCGCGTGCTGTTGCACGATCGCCTCTCGAAGACGCGCGTGGTGAAAGTAGAACGCGTTTTAACTCGCCCCGCTTCTGCGCAAACCTAAACGCCTCTGCTCAACATCTAAAGCGGTGATTGCGCTAGTAGGCGAGTGGGTGTGGCACCCGAGCGATTAACCTCCAGAATTAGCGAGGGTGCCACACCCCGAGCCAACTAAGGTATCGCCGTCACCATCATTCTAACCGCGGCCTTCCCCGAAATCACGTGCCCAACCGACGCATTCGAGCTGACCGTGTCGATTTGCAGGCGCCCGATATTTTCGTTGACGTGCAACACTTGGTGCGTCGTCGGATCGACGAGCGACTTCACTTTCACGATGTCGAACTGTTGACCGGCCTGCACGCCGAGGTTGGCGCCGATGTCGATGATGATGTTGCCGCCGTCGATCGCGGCGATGTGGCCGCTCATCGCGGGCGCAACCGGACCGGAGGCGAAGCGGCTCGGATCGATCGAGCCGACGATCTTTCCCGCCTCATCGTCGATGAGGTGCCCCATGTCGCTGTTGACAAACGTCTGATTGTTGTACGAACCCGCGACGCCGCCGCCGAAACCGCCGGCGTTCCACGACGTCCCCGTGCGCGTCTCTTCATCGGAGAAACTCTGCACGATCTGGCCGGTGCTGGCATCGATGACGCGAACCGCCACCTTGATCGTGACGCGATGCGTCGAAACGCCTCCGGCCGCCGCGCCGATCCAGCCGGGCAATAGACTTCCTGCGCTGCCGCCGCTCGCGCCGGTTTGGTCGAGTTGCAAAATGTTACCGGTCACAAGATAGCGCGCGCCGGTCATCCTTCCGGCCTGAATCGCCGTACGCGGATCGACTTCGCCGCTGGCCGACAGCTGATGTTCGCCGAGCGTGGAGCTCAGATGCGAGCGATCCACCACATTGAATCGCCCGCCGTTGACCAGTTGATCGGTGACCAGATCGCTCAAGGCGACCCCCGGTTCGACGGCACCCCACCAGTTCGATGAGAGGCCGCGCGTCGAGAAGTCCAGCACCGCGACGGTCGGGCGCGACTGCGCCGATGCGGCCAGCGGAAGTGCGGCCAACGCTATTAGGACTCCGATGGAAAGGCGGTGTTTGAACACGGTACGACTCCTCATTTGCAGCAGCGGAAAAGGCCCTCGGCGATGAAGGCGACCACCATTATGCCACATCGCCACCGTTGGGTAAACCAAGGGGTTCCCTAGGGGCATGTGCGGGCGCTATTCGCTGGCGGATCCGGCGCGGCTTCGCGCCGCCTTTCCGGCTATTCGCTTCCCGGAATTTAGCGATACGCGAATCCCCGTGGTGCAGCCGCGCTACAACATCGCGCCGACGCAAGAAGTGCTGGGAGTGCGCAACGACGGTCGCGATACCGCCGAGATCTTTCGCTGGGGAATCCGGGGCCGCGTGAACATACGCGCGGAATCCGTGCTGGCGCGTCGCGGGCCCGTGGCGCGGCGTTGCGCGGAGTTTGCCGACGGCTTCTACGAGTGGCGCGACCGGCGCCCCTATTACTACACGCTGCGTTCCGGCGAGCCGTTTGCGCTCGCGGGCCTGTGGGAAGAGGGCGAGACGCCGACGTGCGACGTGATTACCTGCGAGCCGAACGCGTTGGTTGCGCCGGTGCACGACCGCATGCCGGTAATTCTCACGGGTTCGCAGCTTGAGCTCTGGCTCGAGGCCGGCCCGTTACCGCGCGAGCTGCTGGAGCAGTTATTGCGACCGTTGGATCCGGCGCAGATGGACGTGCGTCAGGTGTCGCGCCGCGTGAACAATGCGACCTACGAGGCGGCCGACGTGCTCGAGGGTCCGGAAGAGCTGCGCTTGCTCTGAATCAACACGATGCCGGTGCAGATGAGCCAGATTGCCGCCGGAAGCGCGCCGACGATGCCGGAGCCGATCTCGCCCGGACCGAGCGGCGGCCCCGAGAAGAAGATCGAGAGCGTCGCGAGCGCGGCGCCGAACGACGCAACGTAGCCGAGCGACGCGAGCCAGCCCGGTGCGGATTCGTGCCGGCGAATGCTGTGCGCGGCCGCAAAGAGGAAGATGGAAACCGGCGCGTAGCCGAGACAGCCTTGCGTGAAGATGAAGGCGTTATACATGCCCGATAGGCCCTGGTGCGCGAACGCGTCGGGCGCTGCGTACACTGCGGCCGTTTCAAACGACGCGGCGACGATGGAGCCCGCGACCATGACGACCCCCGCGACCAACGCCAACGTGGGCAGCCCCTCTTGACGGCCCTCCAGTGCGGCACTCAGGTAGGTGCGCAGGCCGACGAGAAACCACAAAAAGAATCCTGCGGCCGGAAACGTCAGCCAGGCCGCGATCAAGACCGGCACGTGGCGTATGTCGATCGCAAGCGCGGCGTTTGCGGGTCGAGCTTCCACCGAAGGTAAGCCCGCGGTTATCAGGGTTGCGATGATCTGAATCGCGATGTAACAGAGGACTGACCAGCCCGCGGAGCGTTCCGCATGCACGTTCTCCATAGCGTTCTAAGTCAGCCTCGCGGAAGAGCGATTCCTTCCTTCCTATAAGCCGTAGTACTTGAAGTGCGACCACATCGCCGCAAGCGGAACCCGCGGCTGCGTGCAGAGGTAGATCGGCAGCGGCCCTTCCAGCATCCATCGCAGATTGTTGCGATAGACCGCGACCTGTTGCACGCTGCCGAACCATTGCAAGAGCAGACGGTAGTCCGTCGCGCCGACCGCCAGCATCGATTGACCCGTGTAGCCGCGAGTCCCCCACAAGTAGTAGGTATTGTTCGGACTGATCGCCGCGGGCAGGCCGTAGCGCGGTCCGTAAAAGTTGAGTGCTCCCGCATAGGCGTAGCGATCGGCAAAGAGCGCGGTAATTCCGCGTTGCGCGCGCGGGAGGGCCCAATACGCGCCCGCAACGGTCTGCGTCATCGTCGGCCAGCCGAGTTGATCCGCGAACATCGGATTGATCAGGTGATACGTGTTGTCGGGGGGCGCGGGGCGGCTGAGGCCGATCGCGCGCTCGTACGCCATGTAGCTCGGCAGCGAAAGCAGCGGAATCGATAACGGAAACATCGGCAACCCTGCGACGAACGTTGCTGTCAGAATCGCGGGCTTTAGGTAGCGCGCCCGTCCGCTAATCGCGCGCTCGATGGCAACGGCGCCCGCAGCAAAAAGGGCCGGATAGAATCCCTGAATGTAGTACCCTCGCCCAATCGTTATGATGAGAAGAACGAATAACAAAAGATAGGCAACCGCCAGAAATCTTACGGCGCCCCTCCATAACCACGCCAATCCCCAAATCCACACGATCGCATACACCGGATTGTTGTAGGCAAACTGCAGCGCGAACATATAGACCGCGTTGATCCACCGGTTGGGCGACTCGTCGGCCATCCCGTTCGCGAGCGCGTGACGGTTCAGTTGATCGTTGTGCAACGTTTCGAGCATCGGCAGGCCGTGCGATAACTGCCAGAGCGCGTTGGGCAGCGTGAGCAGCACGACGAGCGCGACTGCGCCGGCGAGCCACTTGGAACGCAGCAGTCGCGCGTGGCCCGTCACCAACAATCCGATCGCGAGCGCGACCGCGCACGCCGCGATGGAATATTTGGCGTATAGTCCGAGCGTAACGACGAGCGCGATCGGCAGGTAGAGCCGCTCGTCCCGCGTCTTGACGAGGCGAATCGTCAAGTAGATCAAGGCGCTCCATGCCGCCGGAGAGAGAAACTCCGTGGATAGCCCGTAGTGGATCCCGATGAGGCCCGGCGCGAACACGATGGTCAGCGCCGTCAACGCCTGCGCGAAGGCGCTTGCGCCGAGCTCCGCCGCGATGGCGGCGCCGATCAGCGTCGTGACGCCCGCCAAAATTCCGGGGAGCGCGCGCAACGCCCACACGGGATATCCGAACGGCCCGGTAAGCCATGCTACGAAGGGCGCGAGCGGCGGCTGGTCGACGTAGCCCCAGGCCAAATGCTTGGCGCAATCGATGAAGTAAAACTCGTCGCGATAGTAGCCGAAGCGATGAGCGAGGGCGAGATGCAGAGCTGCGGCTGCAACCGCGAGGACGTAGACGCTTGCGTGTAGCTTGGCGCTGCGCTCAGGACGCAGTGGCGTTACTCTGCCATCCCGCTAAGAACAACTGGCTGACGCACAATCCTACGAGGCCGGCCTCGGCGATCGATCCGAAGACGAAGCTCGCATCCCACCACGTGCCGCCGAACATCGGTACCGCGAACGCGAAGTATGCCGCGAAATATGCCGCCGGCACGACGAACGCGAGCAACCGGAAGGCATTGGCGTTTCGCAACGATGGTTTGAACATCGCCGCAATCAGGTCGCCGAGCAGACCCGCGGTCACCGACGCCATCACCACGAGGGCCAGCTCCGTCCAGTCGTTCGCCAGTTCGCCGCCGATCCAGAGCTTCTGTGCAACGCAGAGGACGACGAGCGCGCCGAACAAGGGCCGCCGCCGTGCAGTCAGGTAGAGCACCGCTGCGGCAAGCAGCACGCTCTGCCATAGGACGATCGAGATCTCTAAGGCTTGGCGATAGAAAAGAAAGACCGAGAGCACGAACTGCTCGTGAGGCAACGCGATTTGCGACAGCGGATGATCGCGGCGCAGCGCCTCCGGATAGAAGCCGAACTGCGTCACGAACTGAATGATCTGAAAGGCCAGACCAAGACACAGAATCATCGGCAACTGGTCCACGAGGCGCTCCGACTGGCCGCGACGGAACGCGCTGCGCACGGGCCCAGTGACGAGAAAGAAGAGTCCCGTCAACAAGAACAGGTGCGGCGGGCTGAGCAACAGATCGAGCTGATGCTCGAAGCCGAAGAACCCGTGCCACACGAAATCTAGCGCGCCGCCGACGAGCAGCGCGGCGACGCCGAACACGCTCTGAACGTATCCCGGCGGAATGGCCTTCCAAAAGGAACCGGTGCTGCGATAGCCGCGAGCGATCGTTACACCCAAGATGAGCGCGGCGGCCATTCCGCCGGTGTACATCGTCAAGTGCCAGGGATTCAGGAACGACTCGACGGCTAGAAAGAGATGCTGATGCGCGTCGATGAACAGGCCCGTCACGATCCAGATGCCGGCCAACGTAATCAGCCAATCCAATAGTGACGGTACGCCGCCGCGCCGTATAAGGAGATCGACGCGCGGCGGACGCGGCGCTAGAAGTGGGACAAGGGAAGGCTGCTCTCCCGCCGGAGCGGAAAGCGGCTCCAATACTTCCATGTCTGGCCAAAAATGCTTCGGCGTGCGTCCAAACCCTTTTGGTACCGCGATTTTCGCCGTGCCGATTCTCTGCGGTGCGCTGCTGGGGGCATGCTCAAGCAAGCCGGTGGCCGTTCCATCGAATCTCACCGTCGGGGCGCAGAACGTGCGCGGGCTACCGGCCCCCGCCGTCGCCAAACCCGACGCCCCGCCGCGGATTCTGGCTATTCGGTTTTCGACGCTGACGATTCGGCCGGGAATCTGGTTCGACGGAACGATGATCTGCAGCACGAACGTCGCGTCCGTCGAGGTGCGCACGGCCGCCTTTTCCATCAATAGCGAGCACGTGGGGCCGGGCGTCTACCGCTTTCACACGCGGGTACTGGAACTTCCGCCGCTCTCGCGCCGGCACTGGTACGAGTTGGACATCATCGCGCGCAATACGGCGGGAACCGAGATGATCGAACGCGCGCCGCTGCGAGTGGAATAGGGCCACGGTCGCCTAGCACGATGACCTCGCTGCTCGCGGTACTACTATCGCTGCCAATAGTATTAATGTACCATCGCGTGGACGTCACCGCGCCGAGCGACCGCATTTCCCAATCGCTAACGATTTCGCCGGACCAGTTCACCGCGGAGCTGCAATACCTGCGCGATCGTCATTTGCGCACGATGAGCGTCGCCGAATTGGAGGCCGATGTCCGAAGTGGACAATCGCCGAGCAACGCGGTGCTGCTGACGTTTGACGATGGTTACGACGATCAATATCAGTACGCGTTTCCGATATTGCGTCGCTTCGGCGACGTCGCGACTTTTTTCGTGAACGTCGGATCGGTCGGCAAGCCGCGACACATGACGTGGCAACAGATTGCGACGATGGCGCAAGAGGGCATGTCTTTCGGGTGCCACGGCGTGACGCACAGCGATCTTGCGGTGATGGGCGTCGCGGCGCAGGAATATCAAATCGAGCGCTGCGTCGACGTGCTCAGCGCGCAACTGCACGATAACGTGATCGCGTATGCCTACCCCAGCGGCGCCTTCGATGAGCGGACCGTCCGGTTAGAACAGCAGGCGGGATTGCTCCTGGGCTTCACGACCGACCCGCGTTTCCAACGCGACGCCGACTCGCTCTACGAGCTGACGCGGCGCCGGGTGAAGAACGGAATGACGACGGCGGACTTCGCGAGCCTCCTGGCTCCGCCGCCGTCGATCAAGATTCGCGCCTCTCCCCGGCGCTAGCGTTGTCATCCTGAGCCTGCCGAAGGACGAGGGCCCGGATGCCGCGCTCGGCCGGTATCCCCCAGACTCTGCCACCTCGTCGGCGCGGCAGCTCCGGTCCCATGGCCTCATGGTAAGGCCGAGGGATGAAGAAACTGTAAAGCCTGCGGCGGCGTCAGATTCGGCGGCGCGGTGAAGTCGAAGCAGTCCTCCATGCCGTCGGACGCTGTTGCGCGAGCGTTGATCGGGGACAGCCCGAAGACGTTCTCGCAGAACTTCACGACGCTCACGTGCGTGTGCTGCGCGTGCGAGACGAAGCCTCGCTTGGCGTACGGACTGATAGCCAGGCACCCCACCCGCCCACCGGGATAGAACTGCGTCCCGTCGCTCCAGGTCTCCAGTTGCGGCGGATCCACGTGATCGTACCAGCCGCCCCAATCGTCCCACGTGATGAAGACCGCCGCGGCGCTCCATTGGGGGCCCTGTCCGATTGCGTTGACGATGCCGGCCGTCCAGTTCATCCCATCCGTAACGTTGGCCGTCGGATGTTCGTCGAGCCCGCTTGGCCCGTAGATCCACGAGACGCTGGGCAGTTTTCCGGCTGCGGCATCCGCGGCAAAATCGCTCTGCGGCCGCATGTTGCGCCGGCCCAGGTTCTTGATCAGCGTAAAAGGATAGCCGCTCGTATAACTTCCCCACGTGAGGCCTGCCGCGTCGAGTTGATCCGGGAGCGATTTCAGATCGAACGGCGGCGTCGACGACGGCACGTTGTTGATCACCGGAGAGTCGGCCGCGACCAGCATCAAATGATTGGGCGTCGACGGACCGGCGACCGCCGTGAAGTAGTTATCGCACAGCGTGAACTGCCGCGCGTACGAAAAGTACGCCGGAATGTCGGCCTCTCGGTATCCCATGCGGACCGCGCCGGTCGCCCGATTGAGCCACGCTTGGTGCGTGTGGCTCGGATCGAACGACGGAGGGTTCGGCGCTTGCGGCAGGCTCGCGTCGCCGTTTCCGCCGGGAAACGTTCCAAAATAGTTATCGTACGTGTGATTTTCTTTGACGATAATTACGACGGTCTTGATCGGGCTCGACCCGTTTGCCACGTCGGGCGCGTTCAACTGGAGATGCGGCTTTCCCGCGTCGCCGCTACAGGACGCCAGCCGGCTCGAAGGGGGCTCCGAGCACAGCCGCCAGAAGTTGGCGCGCAATGGAGCTTCGCTCGTTGGGCTTCGGCGAGATTTTCGACCGAGCCGTTACACTGTATATCCGGAACATCGTGCCGTTCGTCGCGATCGTGCTCGTGCTGGTGCTGCCCACCGCAATTCTGGAGTACGTCATGGATCTCAACTCCGGATCGCAGCTGGCCGATATGCTGCGCGTCTTCCAGCATCCGGGTCAGGCGGGCAGCGTCAATCCGTGGGCCTTCTACAACTCGCCGGGCGGCCTCGCACCCCTCGTGGCGACGGTCGTGTTGACTTATGCGATCTGGCCGTTCGCGCTCAATGCCGTCGCGGTGGGCGTCGCACGGCTCTATCGCGGGCGCCCCGTCGAATTTCGCGCGTGTTACGAGCGGGTGTTGCGTCGCTGGACGGCGATAGTGGGATTGCTCGGCGTCGAGCTGCTCGTGTTCGTGATGTGGTATCTCGCGACGCTGGCCGTCGGCGTACTGCTCATTGTGTCAGTAAGCGTCGTCTTCGCCGCCGCGGCGAAAGCGCTCGCAATCGTCTTCGGCCTGATCGTGGTGCTGATCATCTTCGGCGTGATGCTGCCGCTCCTCTTAGTGCTAGTTTTGGCGATGAACTTTGCGATGTATTCGTGCGTCATCGAAGGTACCGGCGTGGCCGCGTCGTTGGCGCTTGGCTTTGCGCGCATCTTCAACCGCGGCGAATTCTGGCGGGCGCTGCTCGTCGCGATTGCCACCACGGCGATGATCTTCACGGCCTCAATGCTCTTCAGCGCCCTCGGCATGTTCCTCGCATTGGTGCACTTGCCCGCACTGCAGGCCATCGTGCAATCGCTGCCGCAGGCGCTGGTGACGCCCTTTACGGTAGTAGTGCTGGCCGTCTACTATTTCGACGTGCGTATTCGCCGCGAGGCGTTCGATCTCGAGGCGGGCCTGGAACAATTGACTGCGGCCCAGCCGGCGTGATCGCCGCGCTGGTCGCCGCGACCGCGGTCGCGGCACCGTCGCGCGAGGCGCTGGTCGAACGGTGGCTGCACGCCAACCCGGCGCACCGAGCCGAACGGCTTGCGGGACCGCCGTCGCGGGTGCGTCCGCGTACGCCGGATCTCGGCGCGCTCGCGCGCCGCGAGCTTTCGATTCCCGGCCGCTACCGGTTAACGCTCGCTCCGGCGCACGTGCCGCCTGTGCCGTGGTGGCAACGCGCGTGGAACTGGATCGCGGGGCGGTGGGATGACCTGTGGCGCTCCATTGCATCGCGCGCGCACGTCGGCGAACGCGCGGCCAACGCGATCGGCTACGCATTGTTGGCGCTCGTCGGCCTGACGCTGCTCGCGGTCGGCGTCCGGCTGACGCGCAACGTGCAGCGCAGCCGCCGGGCCCGGCGCGCGATCGCGGAACCCCTCGAAGCGGGAGCCGATCCCGACGCGCTCTACCGCGAGGCCTGCTATTTCGCGAATCGGGGCGAGTTCGGCAATGCCGCGCTGCGGCTCTTCGCCGCCGCCGTCGCGGCGCTGAGCCGGCGCGGTTTGATTGCGGGGGCTCCCAGCGCGACGGTCGGCGATCTGCGCGCCGCGTTGCGCGCAAGGGGTGCACCGCTGGTTCCGGCGTTCGATGCGGTCGCCGCTCCGTTCGTGCAAACGGCTTATGCCGAACGCCCAATCGACGCGCCGCAGTGGCAGACGGCTGCGACAGCCTTTGACTTTTTGTCATCCCGAGCAGAGTCGAGGGACAAAGCATGACTAAGCTCCGCTTCGAGGTTATACTCTTCATCGCGGGCATCGCCGTCATAGCGCTGATCGCACTGACGAGCGGCGCACCGCCGAAGCAACCGCCGTCCGTCTTTTCCAGCTACGATACGGGCCCGAACGGTTATCGCGCGCTGTACGAAGTGCTGCGCGCGGCCGGCGTTCCGGTGACGCGGTTCGAAAGCCCGCTCGACATCCTCGCGCCGTCGGTGCGTACGCTGATCCTCACCGGATACGAAAACGACCCCTCGGCGATTGCGCTCGACGAACACGACGCGCTGAGCCTGCGCCGGTTCGTTGAGAACGGCGGACGGCTGGTGGCGATCGACGCGGAGTTCGCAGGCAGCGCCGACGTGACGCCCGGCGTCGGCACGACCCTGCGCAACGGCGGTGGACGCGACGCGATCGCGCTCGCGCGCAACGCCTACACGTTGGGCGTGCGGCGGGTGACCGGCGCGATCGATTGGATCTTTCCGTTCGCGACGCCGCGCGGCGTGCCGCTGCTGGCGAGCGGCCAAGGCATCGTCGCGCTAGCGTATCGGTTCGGCCGCGGCGAGGTGATCGCGGTTACCGCGCCGGCGCTCTTCGGTAACGCGCACCTGCGCAGTGCCGGCAATCTGTGCTTCGCGTACAACGCGATCGCCGGCGCCGGCCCCGTCGCGTTCGACGAATACGTGCATGGCTACAGCGATACGCCGTCGCTCTGGAGCGTGCTGCCGGCGACGGTTCGCGCCGCGGCGTGGGTCGCCGTGGCGATCGCGCTGCTCGCGCTGATCGGCGCCAACGTGCCGTTCGCGCCGCCGTATCGCGCCGCGCGCGACGACGAACGCGACTCGTCGGATTACATCACCGCCGTGGCCGAACTGCTGCGCCGCTCCCGCAAGCGCGCAGCCGGCGACGACGTCGTCCGGCAAGCGGCGCTGGACTTCCGTACGCGAAAGGGCCTGGCGTGAACGATTCCGTTGCCAATCTCGCCGCCCGCATCGGCGCGGGCATGGAGCGCGTGCTCGTCGGCGCGGAGCGCGTGACGCTCGGCCTGACGGTCGCGTTGCTGGCGCGCGGCCACGTGCTGATCGAGGGCGTGCCCGGCACGGGCAAGACGCTCGCGGTCCGCGCGCTCGCGCTGCTGCTCGGCGTTGATTTTCGGCGCATCGCGTTTACGCCGGATCTGATGCCGTCGGACGTCGTCGGCACGACGGTCTTCAATCCGCAAACGGCGCAGTTCACCACGCGCACGGGGCCGATCGTCGCCAACGTCGTGCTGGCCGACGAAGTCAACCGGACGCCGCCCAAGACGCAAGCGGCGCTGCTCGAGGCGATGGAAGAGGGCCGCGTGACGATCGACGGCGTGGCGTATCCGTTGCCGCAACCGTTCTTGCTCTGCGCGACGCAGAATCCGATCGAGTACGAAGGCACGTACCCGCTGCCGGAGGCACAGGTGGATCGCTTCATGATCAAGGTGGAATCGGGGTATCCGCAGGCCGCGCAGGAGCTCGATCTGCTGGCGCGCTTCGCCGCCGGCTTCGACCCGCGCAGGCTGGAAGAATCGAACGTTGCGGCCGTTACAAACAGCGCCAAAATTCTTGAAGCGCAAGCCGCCGTGCGTGCCGTGCATCTGTCGGACTCGGTGCGCGACTACGTCTACCGCATCGTCGCCACAACGCGCGCGCACCCGCGCATTACGCTCGGCGCGTCACCACGTGCCGGCGTGCAACTGCTCGCGGCCGCGCAGGCAGCCGCCGCGATCGGCGGCCGCGACTTCGTAACGCCCGACGACGTGAAAGACCTTGCCGACCTCGTGATTCCACATCGCCTCATCGTCGCGCCCGACGCGGAGATCGAAGGCATCTCCGCGCGCGAGATCCTCCGCGACGTCCTCTCGACCGTCGCGGTCCCCCGCGGCTAATGTGGCTCCCGGTGTGGTTCACCCCGCGCTTCCTCTGGACGCTGGCAGTCATCGCGCTGCTGCTGGCATGCTCGCCGGGCGTCGCGTTTTTCATCCCGCTCGCCGAAGCGCTCGCGGCAGCGTTAGCGCTCGCGACGATCGCCGACGCGCTGCTCGGCCCGCACGCGTCGCAAATCGTCGTCAAGCGCACCCCGCCCGAACATTTCGCGCTGGGTGTGGCCACGACGATTGCATACACCGTCGAAAACCATAGCGCAGCGGCCGTTCGCGTCGGCGTGCTCGAGACACCGGCGCGCACGCTGCGCTTCGACGCCGACGAAACGATCGCCGCCGTGCCGCCGCGCAGCCGCGTCACCGCCACGCGTCCCGTGGTGCCGATCGCGCGCGGCGCCGACACGCTCGGCGCGCTGTACGTCTGGTACGAAAGCCCCGTGGGCCTGCTGCGCCGCCGCGTCCGCATTCCGGCGCAAGGAAAGATTCGCGTCTATCCCGACCTTTCGGCCGTCGAGCGTTACGGCGCGCTGCACGTACGCAACCGGACGATCGAAGCGGGGCTGCGCCGCATGAAGCTGCGCGGTATCGGCACGGAGTTCGAATCGCTCCGCGAATGGGCCGACGGCGATCCGTTTCGTTCCGTGGATTGGAAGGCCACGGCGCGCCGAGGCAAACTGATGGTCGCGCAGTACGAGGTGGAGCGCAGCCAAAATATCATGCTGCTGCTCGACTGCGGCCGCCTGATGACGGCGCGCATCGACGATCGCCGCAAACTCGACTACGCCGTACAAGCGGCCCTGTCGCTCGCCACGATCGCGGGCCTCGCTAGCGACCGCGTGGGCCTGGTGGCGTTCGCGCAGAGAATTCTCGCGGCGCAGGCGCCGCGTTCCACGCATTTGCCAATCTCGAACCTGACGAACGCCCTGTACGATCTGGAGCCGCGTTTCGAAGAGGCCAACTACTCGCGCGCGTTCGGCTATCTGCGCCACCACCTGCACAAGCGCTCGATGATCGTGCTGCTCACCGACGTTATCGATCCGCTCGCGCAGGCGACGCTGCTCGCGGAAGCCGCGTCGCTAGCGCGCCGCCACCTGCTGGTCTGCGTGTTCATGAACGACGCGGCGGTCAATGCGGCGCTCGCAACCGAACCGCAGACCGTCACACAAGCCTATCGCTACGACATTGCCGTCGGTTTGTCAAACGAACGGCGCGCGGCGAAGGCGCTGCTCGAGCGCACGGGAGCGCTCGTGATCGACGTGCCGGCGAAGCAACTCTCGACCGCGTTGATCGACGAATACCTCCGAGCTAAGCGCCGCGCCCTACTTTAGCTTTGTCATCCTGAGCGGAGTCGAAGGACGTGCGCTGCCAGGCGCTCGCAAAATACAGTAGTAGCCCGCTCAACGTGATGACCCCAACGAGGATGCGCACCGATTCCGGCAGCCGCCGCGGTGAAACGAACGCCTCGATCGTGCCCGCGACGATCAACATCGAAGCCACACCGACGATCAGGGTGCCGGCACGCCGAGCGTTGGCGACGATTGCGTCGCGCCGGCGCAGGCGGCCCGGAAACACGACGCCCGCCGCAATCAGCAGCCCCGCGCCGCCGGCGATTTGAATGGCGGTGAGCTCGATCACGCCGTGCGGCGCGATCGTCGCCCAGAAGTCGCGTCCGAAACCGCCGTTGGTGAAGAGCGCAGCCGTGCCGCCGAGCATCAAGCCGTTGAACGAGATGATGTAGAGCGTCAGCGCGCCGAGCGTCACACACCCCGCGAAGGCGACGATCGCCACCCGCACGTTGTTGGCGATGATCGCCGCCGACATCGCCGGTGCGAACGAGGGATCAACGGCGAAGTTGGAGTCGTGCAAACCCTTGCGGATGTGCTCGGAGACCATGAACTTGGGCAAGAACGCGTAGGCGTCGGCCGGATGATCGCGCACCAAGACGAACGCGACGACGGCGCACGCGACGGTGAGGGCCGCGCACAGCGCGACGTAGGGCAGTGAACGCCGAACCTCGCGCGGAAACGTTCGCGCATAAAAATCGCCGATGCGCGCGAGGCCGCTCTCCGGAGCGCGCGCGTAGACCTGCGCGTGTGCGCGCGCCACGCTGCGGTTCAAATATTCGAGCAGCGATTCACCGTAGCCGCGTCCTTGGGCACACGCGAGATCGCTCGTAACCGCGCGGTAGAGACGCGCCAGCTCCAAGACTTCATCGGAGCCCAAGGCGCGCACGCCGCGGCGCTCGATGCGCCGCAGCAACTCGTCCAAGCGCTGCCACGTGGGCGAGCGCCGCTCGACAAAGAGTGTCTGGTCCAACGCTGGCGGAGTTTGGCGCCGGGCGTCCGTCGAACCTATGCCGTGTGGATCGCACGATCGACGTTCGAACGCCGGAGAGCATTGCATTCTCCTACGAGCTCGCGGGCTTGGGCAGTCGCTTTCTGGCGCTGGCGCTGGATCAGCTGATTCAGCTTGCGACGCTGCTGGCGATCGTCGTGGGGGCGGTGCTGGCGTTACAGCACGTTCCGCCGGCGCAGAGGATGCACGTGCTCAGCTCCGGCGAGGCCAAGGTGGTGCGGAGCATCGCCCTCGCAATCGTGGTCGTCGTCGTCTTCGCGGTATTTTTCGGCTACTTCATCGTCTTTGAGGCGCTGTGGAACGGTCAGACGCCGGGGAAGAGACTGCTGGGGATTCGCGTCGTGCGCGACGGCGGCTATCCGATCGACTTCGGCGCGTCGCTGATTCGCAACCTGATTCGCGTGGGCGAAGCGACGCTGGGCTATTACCTGCTCTCGATGGTGAGCGCGTTGCTTTCGAGCGAGAACAAGCGGTTGGGCGACCTTGCGGCCGGCACGATCGTGGTGCGCGACGCGCGCTTAGCGGTGCCGCAACTGAACGCGCGCGCAACCGAACCCGTCTACTCGCCTACGGCGTATCTCAGCGGCGAAGAACGATCCCTCATCAAGCGCTTCCTGGACCGCCGCGACGAGTTGAGTCGCGAACGCCGCGCCATTCTTGCGGGGCAGCTCGCGGATCGGATTCGCGACCGCGTCCCGCCCGAACTCGCGCGACTCGATAGCGAATCGCTGCTGGAGCGGCTGTGATGCGGGACTCCCGTTGAAGCCGATCCTGACGTACCGCGGAACCGTGTTTCCCTGGCAGTGCGACCACATGGGGCACATGAACGTGATGTGGTACGTCGGCAAGTTTGACGAGGCCACTTGGAATCTGCTGGCGGCGGTGGGCATCACGCCCGCGTACCTTCGCGAGACCAATCGTGGCATGGCCGGCGTGCAGCAGAACATCGCTTACAAACGCGAACTCTTCGCCGGCGCCATCGTCGAGGTATGGTCGCACTTCGTCAGCTTCGGCGAGCGAAAGTGCGTGTTCGTACACGAAATGCGCGACGGCGAGAGTGGCGAAGTTTGCGCGACCTGCGAGCTGAC
>JAFAXS010000095.1 GCA_019240755.1 Vulcanimicrobiota bacterium | reverse complement strand
CCGGACCAAGGCGCTGCAGGGAACGGCGCTGCTGTCGATCGCCTATCCCGAAGGCTGTCCGACGCACCCCTCGTATCCCGCCGCGCACGCCTGCAACGCGGGGGCATGCGCGACCGTCCTCAAGGCCTTTTTCAACGAACGATTCGTGCTGCGCAACGCGGTGGTCGCAAGTGCCGGTGGGGACGAGCTGCGGCCGTGGAATGACGCGCCCCTCACTCTGGGCGGCGAGTTCGAGAAGCTCGCGGGAAACATCGCGTTCGGCCGGCATGCCGCCGGAGTGCACTACCGCTCCGACAGCGTCGCCGGCCTGCGTGCCGGCGAAGCGCAGGGCATCTCACTGCTGCGCGATTACAGCCGGACGTTCAATGAGCGTTTCGACGGCTTCGAGCTCACCGCGTTCGACGGCCGGCGCTTTCGGATCCGCAACGGCGAGATTCTTTTGAGCGGCGCTTGATGGCGCCTCGGCGGCAACGCCGTACACTCTTGGCATGAGGCCCATTCCGCTCGATAGCCGCGCACGAGCCGTTTGGAACGCGCTCCTCTTCTGGCTGCTGGCGGAATGGGCGATCGGGCCTCAGGTCGATAAGGGGGTTGCCGCCCTCGGGAAGGCCTGGCATCTCGGCAATGGGCTCACCTCGGCAAATATCGCGCTGGGCGAGTTCGAGTCGCTCGCGATCGCGTTCGGCCTCACCGCGATCTTTGGATATTTCGAAGGGCGGCGATTCGACTCGTACGGGCTTCCGATCGCGCAGGCATTCGGCCGGAGATTCTGGGAGGGCTTAGGCGTCGGGGTCGTGTGGGCCGGCCTCGTAGCGCTCCTAATGATCGCGCTCGGCGGAATGCGCGTAACGGGGTTCGCGTTGCAGGGCCCGGCATTGCTCTGGACCGCACTCGCGTGGTTCGGCGCCAACATCCTAGTCGGCATCGGCGAAGAGGCGTGGTTCCGCGGCTATCTGCTACAGACGTTGCGCAAAGGCATCGGTTTCTGGTCGGCGGCGATCGTCTTATCGCTGTGGTTCACGGCCGAGCACTACTTCTTCAAGACCGGCGAGAACGTGTGGGACTGCATCTCGCTCTTCGCGTTCGGAATGTTGATCTGTTTTACGGTGTTACGGACGGGCACGCTGTGGTTCGGCGTCGGCTTGCACGTGGCGTTCGACTACATGCAGCTGTTCGTGATCGGCACCCGCAACGGCGCACAAGTGCCCGTGGGGCATCTGCTCAACGCGTCGTTTCCCGGGCCGGGGTGGATCAACGGCGGCGTGCTGGGCACCGAGGCGAGCGTGCTGATGTATCCGCTCTTCGTGCTGGTATTCGCGTACGTGGCCTGGCGCTTTCCGGCGGCAAAGCAGAAGCCGATCTAGCCGTTAAAGTTTGGAGTTGCCGCACGCGGCGCAGCGGCCCTCGAACGTCACGCGTTCGGACTCGATCGCGAAGCGGTGCCGCGCAGCGAGCGCGTTGATCGTGCGTGCCGGAATTGCGTAGTCGACGTCTTCGATCGCGCCGCAGCGGCTGCAGCGAAAGTGTGCGTGGCGCGGCCCTGTCGGCTCGTAGGTCGCGGCGCCGGAGCGCTGCGCGTAGACCTCCGAGACGAGACCGAGCGCGCGCAACCGTTCGAGGCCGCGGTAGACGGTGGCCAAGCCGATCCCCGGCCGTCGCTTGAGCGCTTTCGCGTAGATTTGCGCGGGCGTGAGGTGGCGCCCGATACCGCTTGCTTGGACGATTTCGTAAATGAGCGTGTAGTTCTTGGGCAGCCGCCGGGAAGGATGCGCTCCAGTGAGAGTGAAAATCACTCTCAAAAATTTCGTTACAGAAAATCACCTTTCCCCCACACCGAGGAAGCGCATGGAAAACACATTAGCCGAGTTGTCGCAAGCCGATCGAGGTTGTCCGGTAAAACACGTACCGCTCCGGCCGCGTGTCAACGTGGATTGGTTCCCGGCGTTACTGGACTTGTCGGTGCTGCACCGCCCGTCCGCCCTCGCCAATCCGATGGGCCCCGATTTCGATTACGCGCGCGAGTTCAACAGCCTCGACCTCAAGGCGGTCAAGGCGGATCTCCACGCGTTGATGACGGCGTCGCAGGATTGGTGGCCGGCGGATTACGGGCACTACGGTCCGTTGCTCGTTCGCATGGCCTGGCATGCCGCCGGCACGTATCGCATCGGCGACGGCCGCGGCGGTGCCGGTTCGGGTATGCAACGTTTCGAGCCGGTGAACAGTTGGCCCGACAACGCGAACCTCGATAAGGCCCGGCGCCTGCTCTGGCCGATCAAAGCGAAGTACGGCCGAAAGATCTCGTGGGCCGACCTTTTGGTGTTGGCAGGAAACTGCGCGCTCGAATCGATGGGCTTCAAAACCTTTGGATTCGGCGGCGGCCGTGCGGACGCGTGGGAGCCCGACGACGTCACGTATTGGGGTCCCGAAGACGAGTGGCTCGCCGACAAGCGTTACACCGGCGAACGCGACCTGGAACGCCCACTCGCGGCCGTGCAGATGGGCCTCATTTACGTAAACCCGGAAGGGCCGAACGGGAATCCCGATCCCATCGCCGCGGCGCACGACATTCGCGAGACGTTCGCGCGCATGGCGATGAACGACGAAGAGACGGTCGCACTCATCGCGGGCGGACACACCTTCGGCAAGACGCACGGTGCTGCGGATCCCAAACAGTACGTCGGCTTCGCGCCTGCGGGCGCCGGCATCGAAGAGCAGAACCTCGGCTGGCGCAACACCTTTGGCAACGGCCACGGCGACGCCACGATCACGAGCGGACTCGAAGGCGCCTGGACGCAGGCGCCGACGCGGTGGAGCAATCTGTATTTCGACAATCTCTTTAACTACGAATGGGACCTGACGAAGAGTCCGGCGGGCGCCTATCAATGGAAGCCCAAGAATGGCGCGGCCGCCGACTCCGTCCCCGACGCGCACGATTCTGCGAAGCGCCACGCGCCGACGATGCTCACGACGGATCTCTCGTTGAAGGTGGATCCGATCTACGGGCCGATTTCGAAGCGCTTTCATGAAAATCCACAAGAGTTTGCGGATGCCTTTGCCAAGGCGTGGTACAAGCTCACGCATCGCGACATGGGCCCGATCGCGCGCTATCTCGGGCCGGAAGTGCCGGCGGAGCCGCAGATTTGGCAAGATCCCCTGCCGGCGGTCGATCACGCGCTCGTCGG
>JAFAXS010000070.1 GCA_019240755.1 Vulcanimicrobiota bacterium | reverse complement strand
CTCCGGCTCGCTTGTCGAGCGTGGACCCGACGCGGCGGTGATCGAGGCCGCCGGACTCGGCTATGAGATCCTGCTTCCCCCCTGCATCGCCGAGAAATTGCCCGCTGTTCCGGGCGGCAACGTGACGCTCGAGATCTATGCCGTGATGAATCTCGACGGAAAGAGCGGGCGCTTCACGTACTACGGATTCACCAATGCCGTCGAACGCGAGTTCTTCGAGGCGCTGCTGACGGTGGCGTCGATCGGCCCGCGGTCGGCCGCACGAGCCTTTTCCGCGCCGATGTCCACCATTGCGTCGGCGATCGATCGCGGCGATCACGTTTTTTTGAAAAGCCTTCCGGGGATCGGACAGCAGAAGGCCCGCGACATCGTGGCGAAATTGCAGGGGAAGGTCACCAAGTTTTTGCTGATTCAGGACGCTCCCGCGCCGCGCTCCGCCCCAATACCCGACTTCGCAGACGAGGCTTTGGCGGTACTGTTGCAACTGGGCTACAAGCGCGCTGAGGGTGAAGCGATGATCCGCGAAACCATCGAAGCGAATCCCGCGCTCGACGAGGCGGAACGGTTGCTGGCAGAGATTTACCGGCGAAGAGCAAAGGAATCGGCGTGAGCGATGCCAACGCGCGCCGGCGAGTTCTGGGGCCGGCCGACGCACCGGACCAAGCGCGCTCACCTTGGCAGACGCAGCGCCCCGTGGACCCGCAGGACTCGCTCGAGGACGAGCTCTACGGTGCAAGCCTTCGGCCGAAATCGTTCGACGAATACGTGGGCCAGCAACGCGTCGTCGAAAATCTCCGAATCTCGATCGACGCCGCCAAGCGGCGCGCCGAGCCGCTCGAGCACGTGCTGTTTTACGGCCCGCCCGGTCTCGGTAAGACCACGCTGGCCGGTCTCATCGCGCGCGAGCTCGGCGCCAACTTCCGTCCCACGAGCGGTCCGACGCTCGAGAAGCCCAAGGATCTCGTCGGCATTCTGACCGCGCTGGACGACGGCGACGTCTTCTTCGTGGACGAGGTGCACCGGCTGGGCCGCGTCGTCGAAGAGTTTCTCTACCCCGCGATGGAGGAGTTCCAAATCGACTTCGTCGTCGACCGCGGCGCGTATGCGAAGACGCTCAAACTGCCGCTGCGCCGGTTCACTCTCGTCGGCGCGACGACGCGCGCGGGGATGTTGAGCGCACCGCTGCGCGAGCGCTTCGGGATCGTTCAGCACTTGGATTACTATCCGCCCGAGGATCTGGAACGGATCGTGCGACGCTCAGCGGGCGTGTTGGCCGTGCCGATCGACGCAGATGCGGCAGAGACCATCGCGCGGCGCAGCCGCGGCACGCCGCGCATCGCCAATCGCCTGTTGCGGCGGGTGCGAGACTATGCCGAGGTCCGCTCGGATGGGCGCATCACGGCAGCCGTTGCCGATGAAGCGCTGGAACGCGAAGGCGTGGACGAGCTGGGCTTGGACCGTCTCGACCGCGCCTTTTTGCGCACGATCGTCGAGCAATATCGCGGCGGACCCGTCGGCATCGCGGCGATCGCGGCCACGCTGACCGAAGACGCCGAAACGCTCGAAGACGTCGTCGAGCCATTCCTCCTCAAGGAAGGATTCGTCACGCGTACCGCCAGCGGACGGCGCGCAACCGCGCAGGCGTATCGGCACCTCGGCGTCGCGACGACGCACGCACAACAGGAGCGCCTGTTGTAGTCATGGCGCAGTTGCGTCGTTCGAGCTTTCTCGCGCTGATCGGTGCACCGCTCCTGAGCGGCGTCACGGCGGGCGCGCAGGGTGATGCCGACCCCGCACAGTGGTCGGCGGCGCCGGCGTTGCGCGTCCTCTTGGGAGCCGGCAGCGCTTCGCCGTTGGACCACGATCTCTTCGCTTTTAACGGCCGGCCATTCCGTGGAACCTTTTCGCGTCTGGCCGACGGTCAGATCGTCAATTTGGTCGATTTGGAAGCCTATCTGTTGAGCGTCGTCGCCGCGGAGATGCCCTCGCGCTGGCCGGCGGAGGCGCTGCAAGCGCAGTCTATCTGCGCGCGAACCTACGTGCTCCAACGCAGCGACCCGCGGCGAGGGTACGACTTGATCCCATCGCAGCTCGATCAGGTCTACGATGGCGTTACGGCCGAGACGCCGGCGGCCACCGCAGCGGTCCGAGCGACTCCCTCGACGGTCCTGAAATACGGCAGCAACTTTGCGCGCGTCGCGTACTCGTCGTGTTGCGGCGGCCACACCGAGGCGTCCGACGACGCGTGGGGAGGGGCGCCGGTGCCCTACCTCGGCGGCGTGGCATGCGACTGGTGCGCGGCGTCGCCGAACTTTCGCTGGAGTCGAACGATCGCACTCGACGATCTCGCCACGCGCCTTGCAGCCGACGTTCCGCCGGCCGCGCAAGTGCGGGACGTCAAGGTGGCCGCGCGGGACGCGAGCGGACGGGCGCGCGCGGTAGAGATCGTCACCCCGCAAGGCAGCACGTTCGTGCCCGGCACGACGTTTCGGCGAGCCCTGGGCTCGCGCGAACTCCCGAGCCTGCTGATCTCGGAAATCGAACGCGATCCTTCCGCAGACCAAGTGACCGCGCTCGGCGGCGGCCTCGGGCACGGGGTCGGACTCTGTCAGTGGGGTGCGCGCGGAATGGCGCTCGCTGCTCGCGGCGCAACCGAGATTTTGGCGGCGTATTTTCCCACTACGACGCTTGCGCGGCTCGATCGATAACTCTCTCGTCCGGTTCGACTACGATCTTCCCGACGAGCTGATCGCGCAGTCGCCCGCGCCGCAGCGGGACGCGAGCCGCCTGATGGTGCTGCGGGGCCCGCTGACCGAACACAGGACCTTTCGCGACCTACCGCAGCTACTCGCGTGTGACGACCTGCTCGTCCTTAACGAAACGAAAGTCGTGCCGGCACGCCTGCGCGGCCGTCGGTCGGGCGGGGGCGAGACCGAGCTTCTCCTGTTGCATCCCGCCGATTCTCTGCGCTACGACGTGGCCGCCAAAAACTGGATTGCAATGAGCCGCCCCGCGCGCCGGATGCATGCCGGCGACCGAATAACGTTCGGCGAGCTTGGCGAGGCGCGCGTCGTGCGCGAGCTGGCCCACGGCTTGCGAGAAGTGGAATTCTCCGTCACGCTGCCGTTTGAAGAGTTTCTCTCGCGCGCCGGGCAAATGCCGCTGCCGCCTTACATCCACAACGACTCCATGGAAGCGCAGCAGCGGTATCAGACGGTTTTTGCTCGTGTTGCCGGCAGCGTCGCGGCCCCGACGGCGTCGTTGCACTTCACGCCCGAGGTTTTTCGAGCAATCGAACGGCGCGGCATCGAGGTCGCGCGCATCACGCTCGACGTCGGTGTAGGAACCTTTCGGCCCGTCACCGCCGAGTCAGTGGACGATCACATCATGCACGCGGAAGCCTACGAAATCTCTGAAGCCGCGGCGAGCGCCCTGCAAGCGGCTCGCGCAGACGGCCGTCGAATCGTCGCGGCCGGAACGACGGTCGTGCGCGCGCTCGAGGGGAATCTGGCTGCCTTCGGCGCGGTCACCCCCGGCCGTCATGCCACGGATCTCTTCATTCGACCGGGCTTCCGCTTCCGCGCGACCGATGGGCTGCTGACGAACTTTCATCTTCCGCGCTCGACGCTGCTGATGCTCGTCAGCGCGTTCGCAGGCGTGCAACGGATCCGCGAGGCCTATGCCGAGGCCATTGCGCTGCGCTATCGCTTTTACTCGTTCGGCGATGCCATGCTGATCGCGCCGGAGCGATGAAGTACGTCGCCGTCAAGCGCCACGGAGGGCCCGACGTGTTGCGGCTCGCCGACGCTCCGACCCCGCGCATCGGCGCAGCCGACGTTTTGATCGCCGTACAGGCCGCGGGCGTTTCGCACGCCGACGTCATGCAGCGCGCGGGCCGATATCCGCCGCCGGCCGGCGCGTCCGAAATATTAGGTCTCGAGGTAGCGGGCACGATCGCCGCGGTGGGAGAGGGCGTCAAGCGCTGGCGCGCCGGCGAGGCTGTCTGTGCACTGACCAACGGCGGTGGCTACGCGGAGTACGTCGCCGTCCCACAGGGTCAGGTGCTCCCGGTTCCGGACGGCTGGAGCGCCGTCGAAGCGGCGACCTTACCCGAAAACGCCTTTACCGTCTACGATAGTCTGATCGCGCGGGCGCGTCTGCGCTCCGGCGAGACCGTGCTCGTTCACGGCGGCACGAGCGGCATCGGCAGCACCGCGATCATGTTTGCGCGCGCGCTCGGCGCGTCCGTCGTCGCGACTGCGGGCACCGACGAGAAGTGCAACGCCTGCCGCATGCTCGGCGCGTCGCTGGCAATTAATTATCACACCCAGGACTTCGTCGCTGAAACGCTTGCCGCAACGTCAGGCGGGGGCGCCGACGTGATCGTGGACATCGTCGGCGGCGACTACATCATGCGCGACCTGGAAGCGCTCGCGCCCGACGGTAGAATCGCCTGCCTCGCGACGCCGCGCGGCCGAACGATCGAACTGGACTTGAGTCGCCTCTTCGCCAAACGCGCCACGCTGTTGGCGTCAAGCCTGCGCCCACGCAGCAGCGGAGAGAAGGCCGCGATCGCGCGCAAACTTCTCCGAGACATCTGGCCGCTGCTGCCGCGACGCGACCCGATCGCGCCACTGGTGGATTCGGTCTTCACGTTCGAACGAGCCGCCGACGCGCACACCCGCCTAGAAGCGAGCGCACACATAGGAAAGATAGTTCTAGTTCCTAGTGGTAAATAAACTGGGACATAGACGTCGGGCCGGTCGCCATGAAGAACAACATTGGAATCGACAACATCGTGTTGACGCGCGAAGCGATGAAGGCGGGGCGGCGCGCCTTGGCCTTTTCCTCGTCGGTCGCGGGTACGATTCCCAGCAGCTTCTTTTGGTTCTGCCAGATGAAGGTCCAGACGTTAATCAGCATGATGGTGCCGAGCCATGCGCCGATGCCGATCGGCGCCATCGTGCCTTGCAGGCCAAAAGCGGCGACGAAGCCGTTCATCCCGTTGGGTGCGGGATAGCCGCCAAGCAGCGCTGCGCCGAAGATCCACGTAACGACCGCGCCCCAACGAAAGAAGAAGAGGGCGCGCGGAACGACGTACTTCGAGATCGGAGCCGCTTCGCCGGCTGCCGTGGCTTCCTTGACGGCGGCGGCGTTGACAAAGTTGAAAAAGTACAGTAAGCCGATCCACATGATCCCGGCCATGATGTGGAACCAGCGAAGGATCCAGTCAGAGGACGGACTCATGCGCCACTTCCAATCGCATGCGAGACGATCGCACGAGCCAGCAGCCACAGAATGGCGGTCAAGACAAAACCGCTGATGACCGTTCCCCAGAGCGAATCGAGCGGATTCTTCAACGTATTTTCCTCCTCGGTGCCGACTGCTTTTCCACGATTACTCAAAAGCCTTTGGCGTAACGGCGATCGTCTGGGCATGCGTGTACCAGACTAATCCCGGGGGCGCCGCTCGCTGCTTGCGCACGTGCTTGCGGCGCGTGTAATCGACCAAGACAACGGCACTCTCCTTGCCGCGCGAATGGAACGCGGCGAGCTCGGCCGCGGTCGACAGATCGGCCGCGGGAATCGCGCTGCGGTCGTCGCGCGAAAGAATCACGTGCGCGCCGGGGATGCCTTGCGCGTGGAACCACAGATCGTCCGGACGCGCAACGCGGAACGTCAATTCCGCGTTATCGAGCGGCGAGCGGCCGACCAGGATGCGCGATCCATGAACCGTGCGAAACTCCAGCGCCGCGCGTCTGCGTTTCGCCGGCGCGGCGCGCGTTCGTGCGCTCTTTTGCCGCGGCTCGAGCTGTGCCGCGGCGGCTTCGACGTCGGCCAAGTCCTCATCGCGCGCGCGCTCGGTCTCCCACCTCAGCGTTTCGATGCTTGCGAGAAGCGCGGTAAGGTCGCGAACTCGAAGCTCGAGGTGCGGCAGGCTCTTGCCCAACTTCTTGTATTCGGAGAACAGCGCGGCCGCCCGATCTTTCGACGCCGCGCGCTCTTCCATCGGCCGCGCGTGCAGCGTCGCGAAAATCTCCTCTCCATCCCGCCGCAGCGTCTCGCGATCCGCCGCGTAGCGACGCTTCTCCGAGAGCGCGGCGAGCTCGGCGCGCGCCTTGCGCTCGCGTTCCTCCAAGCGGCGGAAAAGCCGCTCTCGGCGGCGCTCGCCGTGCTGCGAGCGCTCGCTGAGCCCGTGCTGAGCGCGCAGCTGCGCGAAGACGTCGAGCAACGACCCCTCGAGAGTGTGGCTCGAATCCTTCTGCGAGTCGAGCGGACTGACGTAGGCCGCGACGATACCGCCGTCCCGGCGATACACGTGAATTGGTCGTTGTAGCCGGTCGTCGGGCTCGGGCGCGGCCGCCAGCGTGCGCGGCCGCTCCGGCAGTGGCGGCAATTCGTACCGATGGCCCGGGAGGACGCTGCGACGCGCCGGGGCTGCCGGCGCGAACTCCTTGAGCGCCGCGATGACTCGCTCGCCCTTCGCCAGCACGACGTTGCCGAAGCGCGGGACCAGCTCCAGGTACAGCACCAGCTCGTCGGAAACGCCAAACTTCGACCGGGCGCGGAATACGAGCTTCAAGAGACGGTCGTGGCGTCGCGCCGAGACGCTGCCAAGCACCATCCCGACGAGCGAATCCGCGAGCGCGCGACCGAAACCGGGCCCGGGCGTAACGCCCGCGTCCCCGTTCTCGAGCGTCACCATCGGCGGGGAGAAGAACGGATCGACGGCGAGGGTCGCGGGCGCGCCGCGCGAGCGCAGGCTCAAGGCCACGCGACCGTCGTTGAGGATCCCGGCGCCGCGCACCCGGGCGCCGCGCAGGCGCTCGCTGAGCTCCGCCGCGAGGCGCGCGATGAGGACCCAATCGGTAAGCATCAAACTTCCACCGGCGTATGGTGCGCACATTCGCCCGCCTCCTCGCAATACTGTTGCTCAGCGCCTGCGCGGCGCCGTCGCCGGCGCCCAAGGGCTGGCATCCCATCGCCGGCGAGACCGGCGCCTGGTCGATGGGAAGCGGCGCGCGGCTCCAGGAGTATCGCGTAACTAACGCTCCCTTTAGCGGCGGATTGCAAGACCTGGCGTCGCAAGTAACGATCGACGTTTTGACGCGTCACCGCGGCGCCCGATGGGAAGGTAGCGCGCCCTTCGCGAGCTGCCCGGGCCCCGCGGGAATCGCCAGGTTCCGGCTGCCGGACGAACGCCGTCTCGAAGAGGCCTTCTCGGTCCGCAACGGCCGCGCGGTGCGCATCGCCTACGTGCATCCGCTCGGCACGTCGGGCGATCCCGCGGCGCTGGAGGCGATGAAGAACTCGCTATGCAGGCTGTCCGCGAACCAATGACTTCAGGGCTCGGGCTGCTCTTCGTCGTCTCGGGCCCATCGGGCGCCGGCAAGGATACCCTCGTGGAGGCGATGCGCGAGCGCCGCGCGAGCCTGCGCTACTCCGTCTCCGCGACGACGCGTCCGGCTCGCGCCGACGAGCGGGAAGGGGAACATTACTTTTTCGTGGGCCGCTCGGAGTTCGACCGACTGCGCGAAGGCGGGCGCCTTCTCGAATGGCGAGAATACAACGGCAACCTTTACGGCACGCCGCGGGATTACGTCGAAGGGTGCCTGGCGCAAGGCTACGACGTAGTCATGAAACCGGAGGTCAACGGAGCACTTGCCGTAAAAACAGCGTACCCGGATGCGGTTCTGATCTTCCTGGTTCCCGATCGCTTCTCCAACCTGCGCGAGCGCCTGCTTGCCCGGCGGACCGAAACGAATGAGGAGATCGTCCGCCGCCTCGAGATCGCGCAAGACGAAATGAAGTTCATTCGACGGTTCGACTACCTCGTGGTGAACGAGCAGGGACGACCGGAACAAGCCGTCGTGGACCTTGAAGCGATCTTTGCGGCCGAGCGTTTTCGGATTCATCGGTATCCCGACGACTCGATACAACGCGTCGAGTCCTCATGAAGCCACGTCAGCATAAAGGAAACAACTACAGCGATATGAGCAAACCTGTCTTCGGCGACTTGAACCTTCTGTTGCAGCACGCGGACTCTAAGTTCAGCTTAGTGAACGTTGCGACGAAACGCGCTCGCCAACTCAACAACTGGATTCGAGTCCAGCAGCTGCCCGCGACGGACCGCCGAGAATATTTTACGAGCGAGCCGCTCGTGGATCGCGATACGATCAATCCGAATAAGCCCGTGTCGATCGCGCTCGACGAAATCGCCGATGGCAAGGTCAAGTACCGTCGGACGCGAGAAGGAATCAAGTAACTCTCATGCGGCCCCTCAATCAATGTGCGGCATAGTCGGATACATCGGCCGGCGCGATAGCGTTCCCATCATACTCGATGCGCTGCGCCGCTTGGAGTATCGCGGCTACGACAGCGCCGGGATAGCGGTGATCGACGCCGCCGGAGCCTTGGCCGGATCGAAGGCGGAGGGGAAGCTTTCGAGGCTGGCGGAGCGACTATCGAACGGCAGTCCGCTGAGTGGCGCCGTCGGACTGGGGCACACGCGCTGGGCGACGCACGGCGCTCCCTCCGATGCCAACGCCCACCCCCACCTCGACTGCACCGGCCGAATCGCCGTGGTGCACAACGGCATCATTGAAAACTACTCGTCGCTGCGCGCTCGATTGATCGAGCTCGGCCACACGTTCGTGAGCCAAACGGATACCGAGGTGTTGGCTCACCTGATCGAGCTGCATTACGACGGCGTGCTGGAAGAGGCCGTCCGGCGCAGCGTCGCCGAGGTCCGCGGCGCCTACGCCTTAGGCGTGATCTCGAGCGACGATCCCGATCACCTCGTGTTCGCTCGCAACGGCGCGAGCCCGCTGGTGCTGGGAATCGGCGACGGCGAGATGTTCGTCGCGTCCGACACGCCGGCGATTCTGCCGTATACGCGCAAAGAGATCGTGCTGGCCGAAGGCGAGATGCTCGTCGTCGCACGCGACGGTTTTCGGTTGACCGACTACAACGGCAGCCGGCTTCACCGCGAACCGATCTCGATTACGTGGGATGCCGCTTCCGCCGAGAAGAGCGGCTACAAGCATTTCATGCTCAAGGAGATCTTCGAACAGCCCACGGTGATCAAGGAGACGCTGGCCGGTCGAGTCGGCGACGACGGCGACGTACACCTAGGGAGCGAGTTGGGCGCGATCTCTACGGAGACGCTGCGCGGCCTCAGCAAGGTCGCGATCACCGGCTGCGGCACTGCGTACCACGCGGGGATGGTTGGAATGTATCTGCTGCGTTCGCTGGTGCGCCTCCCCGTCGAGATGGAGCTGGCGAGCGAGTTTCGCTACGGCGATCCCGTTATCGATCCGACGACGCTCGTGATCGCGATGTCGCAATCGGGCGAGACGGCCGACACGATCGAGGCCGTGCGCATCGCGAAGGCTTCCGGAGCAAAGGTGCTCGGCATTTCGAACGTCTTAGGGGCGCATCTGAGCCGGCTCGCCGACGGAATGCTCTACACTCGCGGCGGTCCTGAGATCGGCGTCGCCGCGACGAAGACCTACGTTTCGCAAGTCACGGTGTTGACGCTCTTTGCGCTCTATCTGGCGCATCTGCGCAACAGCACCGACGACCGCCGCCTCATCGCGACGGCGCAAGGCACAAAACTATTGCCCGCCGCGGTCGACGTCGTCCTCGATAGGTCGGCGGAGATTCGAGACGTCGCGCGGCGTTTTCGCAAGTCGCCAAGCGTCCTGTTTTTAGGACGCTACATGAACGTGCCGACCGCGTTGGAAGGCGCGCTCAAGCTGAAGGAGATCTCCTACATCCACGCCGAGGGATACGCGGCCGGTGAGATGAAGCACGGACCCATCGCGTTGCTCGACTCGACCGTACCGGTCGTCGGCATCGTCACGGACGATCGCGTGCGCGAGAAGATGTTGTCGAACCTCATGGAATCGAAGGCGCGCGAGGCGCCGGTGATCGTGGTCGGCAACCGCGACGACGCCGAAGCCCGCGCGGCCGCGGACTACCTCTTGCCGGTGCCTAAGGTGGACGAGCTGCTCGCACCGATCGTGAACATCATCCCCTTGCAGCTGCTCGCCTATCACATCGCCGATCTCGAGGGCAAGGACGTCGACCAGCCCCGCAATCTCGCCAAGACCGTCACCGTCGAGTAATGATCCGCGGCGACGGGCGCGCGCCCGACGAGCTCCGGTCGGTCACGATCGAGCCCGGCTTCCTAAAGTACGCCGAAGGCAGCGCGCTGATCACTCTGGGAAACACGCGCGTGCTCTGCGCCGCGTCGCTTGAAGAACGCGTCCCCGCGTGGATGAAAGGGCGCGGCGTGGGTTGGATCACCGCGGAGTATTCCATGCTGCCGCGGGCGACGCACGAGCGCACGCAGCGCGAAGCGGCGAAAGGCCGGCTCGGCGGACGAACGCACGAGATCCAGCGCATCATCGGTCGCGCGTTGCGCGCCGTGACCGACACGACGCGCTTGGGCGAGCGCACCGTATGGCTCGATTGCGACGTCATCCAAGCCGACGGTGGCACGCGCACGGCGGCGGTCACCGGCGCGTGGGTCGCGCTCGCCTTGGCGCTGCGCTCCCGCTTCGATCCGAGCGATCTCCGACAGTGGCCCCTGCTCGGTAAAGTCGCCGCGATCAGCGTGGGAATCGTCGGCGGCACGGGGGTTTTGGACCTTGCATACGATGAGGACAGCCGCGCGCACGTCGACCTGAACGTATTCATGACGGATTCAGGGCGCTTCGTCGAGTTGCAGGGGACGGCGGAAGCCGCACCGTTCGACCGCCGCGAGCTCGATCTACTGCTGGCGCTCGCCGAACGCGGCATTCGTGAGTTATTGGTCGCTCAGGCCGCCGCCATCGAAGCCGGCGCCCCGATCCATGCCGGCTGACGATTCCTTCGAGCTGCTCGTCGCGCGCATCGGCGCTTTTCACATCACCGACCGAACGATGGCGCGAGCCCAACGCGGAGCGGAGACGGCGTTGCGCAACGGCGCGGTGACGGATGAGCTGCGCGCGTCATATTCTCGCGCCGCCCGGCGTTACTTCGCCGAGTTCGCCGGCGAAGCACGAGCGCATTTGCGCGACGTGGACGCGCGGCTCGAAAAGCTCAATCAAGTGCAGTTCAACCTGACGGCGGAGCGCGGCGTGGCGGTCAAGCGAATCGAAGCCACGCAGGGCGTGCTCGATGCGATCGCGGCGTTCGCGGAGGATGCGTCGTGAGGGCGCTCGACCGGTTCGGCCGGGCAACGATCGACTTCTTCGAGTACGCCGGCGGGCTGGCGCTGCTCTCGGCGGAGTCGCTCGGCTTCATGCTGCAGCTGCGAATTCGAATTGCCGAGACGATTTCCCAGGCGGCGCTGCTCGGCGTGCAATCGCTGCTGATCGTCTGCCTAACGTCGCTGTTCACCGGGATGGTGATCTCGCTGGAATCGGCGCAACAAGCCGTGGCCTACGGCGTCTCCAACTTGGTCGGCGGCGCGGTCGCTTACGCCTCGGTCCGGGAGCTCGGCCCGATGCTCACCGGCGTCGTGGTGGCCGGCCGCGTCGGCGCAGCGATCGCCGCCGAGCTGGGCTCGATGGTCGTTACCGAGCAAATTGAGGCGCTGCGCTCGATGGGCGTCGAACCGCCGCGCTTTCTGGTCGTTCCGCGGCTCTTGGCGCTCTTGCTGATGCTGCCGCTGCTGACGATCTTTGCCGACGTGGTCTCGATCGCCGGCGGCGCGTGGATCGCGCAGACGTACGCCCACATCCCCTACGATTCGTTCGTGTCGTCCATCCGCGAATCAATCGACTTCAGCGACGTCGTCAAAGGGTTGGTCAAGTCGGTCGTCTTTGCCGCGATCATCGCGCTGGTCGGCGCCTATCAGGGTCTCTCCACCCGAGGCGGCGCTGCCGGCGTCGGCCGTTCGACGACGTTTGCGGTCGTGCTCGCGATCATACTGATCTTTGCGTCGAACTTCTTGCTCTCGTTCTTGCTGTTCGGCGGCCGCTAGTGATGCGCAACGGCGCCGGCGCCAACGTGATCGCGCGGCTCGAGAACACCGCGCTGGCCTTCGGAAGCCGCATCATCCTAAGAAACTGTACCCTCGACATCGTCGAAGGGGCGATCACCTGCATCATCGGCCTCTCCGGCGCGGGGAAGTCCACGATCTTACGGCTGATCGACGGGCTCTTGTTGCCGAGCGAGGGGCACGTCTTCGTGCGCGATCAGGACATCTGCCACGTCTCGGAGGAGCAGCGCAACGTCATCCGCCAGAAGATCAGCCTGTCGTTCCAGTTCTCCGCGCTGTTGGACAGTCTCAGCGTAGGGGACAACGTCGCCTTACCGCTGCGCGAGCACACGCGCCTGACCCATGCGGAGATTCACCGAACGGTCATGGACGCGCTCGACAGCGTCGGCCTAGCGAACGCCTACGATGCGTTGCCGGGAGAGCTGTCGGGCGGAATGCTCAAGCGGGCCGGCTTCGCGCGGGCGATCGTGACGCGCCCGGAGTTGGTGCTCTACGACGAGCCGACGACCGGGCTCGATCCGATCGTCACTAACCTGATCACGGATACGATCCTGCGCTTGCGCGATAAGCTCGCAGGCACCGCGGTGGTCATCTCGCACGACCTCGACTCGATCTTTGCAATGGCGGATTACGTAGCGATGCTCTTCGAAGGGGCCATCATCGCATACGATACCGCCGCCGCGATTCGGAGCTCGACGAACCCCATCGTGCAGCAATTTTTGGCCGGCGCCGAGACGGGCCCTATCCCGATCTAGCTTCTTTCGTCTGTTTGTCGTCGCTTTTTAGCAGGAGCATGACGTCGTTGCCGTCGTGCGGTAGTGCGATCGGGACGATCGAGTAGGCCGTTCGGCCGCCACCGTCGTCGCTCACTTGTATCGTTCTCGGCGGATTTCGCCAAGCATCGCCGACGCGCGGTAGCCGCGAGTCGCCGTGCGCGAGAGCGAGATATTGGCGAGAGGCAATCAAAATCCGAGATCGTTCATCCAGGAGGCATACGACTAACGGTATCTCTTCGATGACCGCGCGCAGCGTCGCGAGTGAGTGTTGCGCTTCGTCGAGTTGCTCCTGACGCTGCCTCGCCAAGACCTCCAGTTCGCCGCTGCGAGCGGCGAGCTCTTCGTTGGTGGTGTTCAGCTCCTCGACAGTCGCCTGCAGCTCTTCGTTGAGCGTTTCGAGCTCTTCGCTGGTGGCCTGCATCTCTTCGTTGAGCGTTTCCACTTCCTCGGCGGAGGCCTCGGCCTCTTCGGCCGCGATGAGGAGGTGTTCGTTGGCGCTGCGCAAGTCCGAGTTGATGGAAGTCAGCTCGGTGTTCGCTTCCATGAGGAGCCGCTGTCGCTCGACGAGCTCCTCGTTGCGCGCCTGAACGTGCGTGAGACTCGTAGTGCTTTCGGCGTTTTCCTTTTCGAGCCGCCGTCGCCATTTAGACTGATCGGTGACGTCGACGATCAGCACGAAAACGGTCTCTACCTTAGCCTCTTTACTGGCGGTGGGATCGGGATAACAGGCGGCATGCAAGCATCTCGTCTCGCCGACCGCAGCATCCGTGACCTCGATCTCGCGCGCTTCCTGCCGGTCGGCCCGAAAGGCGCCGTCGACGAGCGCTTTCAGCTCGTTGGCGGGCACTTGCGCCAAGTGGATCAGGTCCTCACCGATTCCTTGCCCATGAATCCCGAGCAGCGTTCGCGCCGCCTGATTGATCGTCAGGATGTCGTAGTTTCGGTCGACGACGACGACGCCGATCGGCGATTCGAAGAGAAATGCGCCAAGGCGATCCACCAACGTCCAGCGAGGCGCAGTCGTCTCCGCGATAGGCTTGCGCATCATCGGGATTGAGCGAATCCCGATCCGTCGCGGCATCGGGCGCTCCGCGATCGAACCGCCGTCCGTCATCGCGGGCGCCGGAATCAGCAGCCGGTCGCCCTGACGGCGAAAGATCTTCAGGGCCGGATTCATCATCGCAAAGTATTGCGGGAGCGGGTTAGTCGTCTCGGCCTTACCGAGCACGAGAAAGCCGCCGGGTCGCAATGAGAAGGCAAAGAGGTGCAGGGTGCGCTGCTGCAGCTCCTTCGTAAAATAGATCAGCACGTTTCGGCAGAGAACCAGGTCGATGCGCGGAAACGGCGCACGCTGCCCCAGATCGTACTCGCCGAAAACGGTCAGATTCCGGACCCGTTTCGTAACCTGATACGCGTCATCGACGCGTGTGAAGTATTTGGCCAGAAGCTCCGGTGGCATCTCTTTGAAGGCGCTGAGCGGGTAGATGCCGCGCCGCGCCGACGCGATCGCATCTCCATCGAGATCCGTCGCGAAGATCCGAATGGGCAATGAATCGAAGTCGCCGCCGATCAAGTCGGCAAGCGTGATCGCCAACGAATACGCCTCTTCGCCGGTGGCGCATCCCGCCGACCAGAGCCGCAGCTCGCCCTTCGTTTTTCGAACGCGTTCTACAAGCTCCGGAAGAATGCTTTCGCGCAAGTGTGCGAACAGGGACGGATCGCGAAAGAAGCCGGTGACCTTGATCAGGAACGTGCTGATCAACCGTTGATAGGCGTCCGGATTGTTGCCGAGATAGCGCATGTAGTCCGAGAGCGACGAGTGACCGGACGCTGCCATGAGCCGGGAAAGCCGGCGAACGATGGTGGGCGTCTTGTATTGCCGGAAGTCTATGCCGCTGCGACTGCGCAGTTGATCGAGAAATGCTCGCAGCGTATCGGCGTTTGCCAGTTCGTTGCCGAGGTGATCGCTCGCAGCGAGGGTGGTCAATAACGACGGCAACGATTCCAAGTTCGCCGTGAAGTCAATGTGGTTCAACGGTATGGCGGCCGGCAACGAAGGGAAGGCCGCAGATTCGGGCTCCTGCACGAGAACCGTCCCGCCGTGCTCTTTGACGGCGCGGACGCCCGAGACGCCGTCCGTGCCCATGCCCGTCAAGATAACCGCGATGACTCGGTCGCCGTAACTTTCGGCGGCGCTGGTGAAGAGCGCATCGATCGAGGGAATTGGATGACCGCGTCGCCGCGGCGCGCCGGTAATCTCCGAACCGCGGACGATCAAGTTTCTGCCCGCGATTGCGACGTAGATCGTGCCCGGAGCGAGCGTCTCGACCTGCTCTTGGATCGAAACGATATCCATTGCCGTGTGCCGCGACAAGATCTGCGGCAGATGACTGGGCACTTTTGGATCGGCATGCTGGGCGATGATGATCGGAGCCGCAAAGCTGGCGGGCAGGGCCGCAACGAGCCGCTCCAGTGCTTCAATACCGCCGGCAGATGCGCCGATAACGACAACAGACGGGCCGTCGAGCGGCTTCCCGTCACGCATGACGCATGAGTCCTTCGCAATCCGGGAACAAAGCCCTCGAATGGCACAGCCGGACGAGGGATTTGCGGCCATCGTCGTCGGGGGTTCCGCCGGTGCGCTGGAGCCGCTGCAACGGATTGCAGCGGACTTGCCGAGCGACTTTCCCGCGGCGATTTTCGTCGCGACGCACGTTCCGGCGTCGAGCGTGTCGGCGCTACCGCACCTCCTCGCGCGGAGTGGCCCGCTCTTTGCGACCCACGCGATCGACGGCGCGCCGGTGGCGCCCGGCCGCATCATCGTCGCACCGCCCGACCATCACCTCCTGGTCGAAGACAGCGTGATGCGCGTCTTCCGCGGTCCTATGGAGAACAATCACCGGCCGTCGATCGATGTTCTGTTTCGCAGCGCGGCTACGACGTACATGAACTCCGTTTGCGGCGTTTTGCTCTCCGGGACGCTCGATGACGGCGTTGCGGGCCTGTTGGCGATCCATGAGGCGGGGGGAAAGGCCATCGTACAGGATCCGGAGGACGCACAGTTTCCGGATATGCCGCGCAACGCGATTCGCACGGGCGCCGTCGACGGTATCTACGCGGCAGACGATATCGTAGCCGCTATGCTGCAATGGCTGAACGAACCGAAAAGTCAGCCCCAGCCGCCGTCGATCGCACGCGACGAACGGGAGGTCGGAGCTCCTTCGGTGTTTACGTGTCCGGATTGCGGCGGAACGCTGTGGGAAGTCGACGACGAAGCGGTTTTGCGATTTCGTTGCCGTACCGGTCACGCGTACAGCGAGAGTTCGATGCTTGCCGTCCAAAGCCGATCCTTGGAAACGGCGCTCTGGGCGGCGATGCGGACCTTACAAGAACGCTACGATCTCCTTCGGCGGCTCGCGGTACGGACGCGCCGCGCCGGCGACACCCGCACCGGCCAGCGCCTTGAGCACCAAGTCGAAGAGGTTCGCCAGGACTTGATTCGCGTCAATGACGCGATCACGGGACTGATTACCGAGGCTGAGAGCTTAGCGTAAGGAGCGACGCAAAACCGCTGGGCCGCTCTCGCTCCAGGAGCTCGCGCAGTTGCTCGATCGGGGGGCTCGCGTCCAACCAGGGCCGCAGCGCGTCGTTGCAGATCACGATGCCGCGCGATTCTTCGAGCGCCGCCGAGCCCATCGTAACGTCGCGAGAGGCGCTCATGACGAGATGCGGGCCGGGCTCGCCGACGACCAACGGGGGCGGAAATTTGCGGGTCGCGTACAGCATCGTCCGCCGGTCGCCGTCCAATAGTGAGGCGAAGCCTTCGGCGCGCTCGAGTGAAGCCGCGAGTGCGCCGCTGAGCTCGCGGCGCTCGAGTGCGGGCTCTTCGGTGAGCCGCCGCTGGAGCTGGCGATTCTCCGGCATACCGACGACCAAGATGCCGCGAGAGGCGCCGATAGGCCGGTAGTGCCAAGGAATTTCACACTCCGCCGAACGGTAGACGGCGACGTCGAGCCGGTCGTGCGACCAGCGCTGCCAGTAGGCGTCGCGGGTGAACTGCGGCAGCGCGGAAGCGCGGGAGGTGAGCTCTGCGAAACGCTTCGTCAACGATCGCGCGAGCCGTTCCAGGGCCTCGAATGCTTCCGCCGGGGCGCTCTCAAATCGTGAGGTGGCCAAGACCAGCCCGAGCCGCTGCCGCCCCGAGATCAAGGGTATCGCCGCGGCTGAAAGGGGCGACAGCTCCAAGAACGCTTGTTGCTGACGCACGTCGTCGAAGACCGCTTCCAGAAATCCCTCGTCGACCGCGCTGCAGAAGAGCGGCCGATCGTCGAGAAACGCAGCCGGGATCGAAGAAAGAATCGCGCCGCCGAATTGCGGCTGCTCGGCACGGTAGAGCGCACCGGAAGGACTCAGTAGGGCGACGCCGGCCCAGCCGGCCATGATTTCGGAAGCCTGACCCGCGGCAACGGCCGCCAGGCGATCGGGTGAATGGATCCGGTCGAACCGATCCTGTGCGGCCCGGTGACGACGTTCGAAGCGCGCCTGCAAGCTCTCGGGGATTGCTTGGACGGCGCTCTTCAGCGCCGCGAACATCTCATTCTTCCCCGCGGAGTGCGGAAGAAGAATATCTGCAAGGGCCCGTCCTTCCGGCCCGAGCGACGCTGCGGATTCAAATGCGACGACTCGAGCGTCACCGGCATCCGCATGACGAATCATCCGCAGTACTCCAACGGGATCGTGTAATTCTTGGAGGTCGACGATGATGAGATCGGGACGCGCCGGGTTGGAGTCGGGATCCGTTGCAATCAGATCGTACAGCTGTCGCATGCTCCAACGGATCTGCAAGGACCAACCCCGCCGGCGCAGCAGTTCGGTGAAGTCCGCGCGCAAGCGGTCGCAGAGCGCGAGGGCCACGATACGCGGGTTCGCGTCGGAGGCCGGAACATCGGCGGACGCCGCCGGCGGCTCTTCACGAAAAGGAATCGTCACGCTCTCGAGTATGGAGAAGAAGGCCTCGCGCGCCGCATCCGATGGTTGCGAGGCGAGTGGAGCAACGACGACGAACCGGCGCGCGCCGTACCGTAGGGGCACCGCGAGTGCCCGGCCCTCCAAGCCAGCGGGGTGGGCGATCCGCGTGGGCTTCATCCTAGTAAAAAGCCGGTGAAGCGGCCAGCGACTCCAGCGCCGCATGGTCGTCGCGCTGACGGACCGCGTCTCGGTCAACAAAAACGGGACATCGGCGCTTGACGCCGCGAAGATGCCCGCGCCAGTTATGCAGAGGGGCGGCGTTTCGGTCAGGGCGGCGGCGAAGGCGTCGATGGACTTCGGATCGGCGCACGCTTCATCGAGCGCGCGCAGTACGTGCGCGAGTTGCCCGAGCTCTCCACCGGGTGCGATGCCGAGGTCTACGCGCGCCGGCGTAAACAGGCTCCCCGTTCTCGCAAAAACGTTCCGAGCGCCGGCGCGCTGACGCGCCGGAACAGATGGCGCAGCGCGATTTCTACGACGGAGCTCTCGCTCACGCGATGCGTCGTCGCTATGTCGCGCAACTCCGCGCCGATCTCGGCCGAAAGATTGACGGTAAAGCGTTGAGCGTTTTGCGGCTCGCCGATTCGTTGCGAAAGAGCCGCCTCGGATCCATTCATGCGTCTAAGACTCACCAATTACCTCAGTTCGACGGGCTTCGATGTCTCCAACGTCCGGAATCGGCTCCGCAACCAGCGTCACGCGGTGAAGGTCAGCCCCATTCAGCCGCAACCTGGTGGCAACCTCAGTGAACTGAGGGCGAATGTCGAAATGGCGATGAAGATCACAGATCTCGAAAATTCGCCGGATTTCCGGTCGAAGTCCTACTAGTATGAGTTTCGATTCGCGCTTGGCCGCCGCTCGGTCAAGGGCCACCAGACAGTCGAGCACTGTGGAATCCACGTACCTCGTGCGCTCGAAATCCAGGATAATGAGCGGCCAGTTCGTCGCTTCGGCGAACGCCGCGAGCAGCCGGGCACGCTCGGCGATGTCGAACTCACCGTCGAGCGTAATTGCGAATGCCCCCGAGCTCTCTACGCCCGGCGCTTGAACAAGATTCTGGCGTTGCACCATAACGGCCCTCCGGCGAAAAGACTACGGCGCTCTGGGGGCGGCTCCTGCTATTCATAATAATGGCGCGCTTGCTTGGACGTCGGCGAGGCACTGTACTTGCGGAGCGCCAATACGCTGCGCATGACAAGGCAGGCCCAGGTTGGGGCGTTTGCGATGACGGCGCTGTTGTTGCTCTTCGGCGTCTTTTACGTGATCACCGATTTTGCGACGCGGCATACGGGCTATCGCGTCGGCGTGCACTTCCGCTCCGCCGCGGGAGTGACGCCGGGCGCCCAAGTGTACTTCAGCGGCGTGGACATCGGATCGGTAGCATCGATCGAGCTGCTTCCCGACAATACCGTGGACGTGATCGTCGCTATCAGCCGCGACATCGACATTCCTGCCGCGTCGAAGTTCTTGATCGAGGCTCCATTGACCGGCTCGCCCTCCGTGGTCATCGTGCCGCCGCACGCGCCCCCACCGCTCCCGTTGCTGCCGCACGAAGTGCTGCCGGTGGCGGAGCAACCCCAGGGAATCAACAGCGTTTCCATCGCCGACTTGCTCTCCCAGGGTGAAGGCGAGCTGCGGCGCTTCGACGACGTGATGTCGCTGCTGCAAGCGAAGACGCCCAAGCTTCTCGCCACGCTGCAAACGACCCTCGACAACGCCAACGACCTCACCGTTACGACGAAGTCCTCGATGCAGCGGCTCTCGGGCGAGTTGTTAGGGCTCGGCGGCGAGCTGCAATCCACGTTGGGAACCGCCGGCGGCAACCTCGCAGCGCTCTCGACGACGCTCAACGACGCGGCGACCGTCGATTCAAAGAAGGTCGGCGTGCTGTTGGATCAGTTTCAGTCAACCGCCGTTTCCCTGAATCGCTCGATGGCGGTGTTGCGCGACTTGTCCACCGATCCCAGGTTCAAGGCCAACTTGCTCGCGACGACGCAAGGCATTGCCGACACCACGCAGACCATGGCCGAGCTGGCGAAAGACCTGAGAACGGTCACCGGCGATCCGCAGACGCAAGCGCAGCTTCGCAACACGATTGCCAACCTCGACGCCGTCTTACAGAAGGCAAACTCGTTGCTGGGAGAGCTGGGGGGCACGAGCAGCGTGCAGGGCGTCGATACGGGCGCGACGCCGGCGCCCGGTGCGAGCCCCGCACCGCGCGGAGTATCACCGACCCTGCGCGATCGGCTCCACGGAAAAGTCGTGAGCCTCGCACACGAGTTGGTTGCGATTCAGTTGCGAATGAGCGGCCTCTCGCAGCAGCACGCGGTGACGCCGAACCCGGTGTTGACCACGAGCCAGGGCCCGCTGGGCGACCTCAACGCCGTGATCCTGCCGCACGGCAAGACCAGCCTGATGTTCGGCGCAAACGCGATCGGAACCAACACCACGTACAACGCGGTTCTCGAACAGCGCAAGGGCGACTTCCGCGTCGGCGGCGGCGTGCTCTATTCGCAGCTCGGGGTACTGGCGCAGTATGCGCCGGCGCGTGGCTTTGGGGCCGAAACGCGCATCTACGGCCTTAACTATCCGATGATCGATCTCTACGGGAATCTGCACATCGCGCCCGGTACGCAGCTGTTCTTTGGGCAGCGCGACATCACGCACGCGTCCCGGCGAACGACCTTCGGCTTCCAGTATCAGTTCTAAGGAACCTTAACCCGAACCGTGGCGGAACGACCGCGCATCGGCATCATCGGCGCAGGCGCGATGGGCACGCTCTTCGGCTTTCATCTGGCCGCCTCGTGCGACGTGACGATCCGCGACGACAACCCCGAGGTCGCCGACGGCGTGGAACGCGATGGCCTGCGCGTCAACGACGAACCTTCGCGCCCCGTCAAAGTCGCTCGGCACGCGCGCGACCTGTACGGCTCGACCATGCTCTTTCTCTTTGTCAAGGCGGTCGACACGCTCCAGGCGCTGCGCGCGTTCGCGGGGGAGCTCGATCCGGCCGCGCCCGTGATCTCGCTGCAGAACGGGCTGGGGAATGAAGAGGCGATCAAGACGGCCCTCGGAGGCGCCGTCGCGGTGATCTTGGGAATCACGACGGAATCGTCTCACACGATTGCAGCTGGTCACGTTCGCAGCTCGAAGCGAGGCAACACGGTCATCGGCTCGACGACCGCATCGAAGGCGACCTCGCGGATGGTGACCGACCTGCTCAACGCCAGTGGCCTGCAAGCCTCGATCGTCTACGACATCCGGCCGCACCTCTGGGGAAAGTTGGTTGCCAACGCGGCCGTCAACGCGCTCTCTGCGTTGCTCGACTGCAACGCCGGGGAGATTTCGCGAGATCCGAACGCCGCGCGCCTTGCCGAGGCCCTCGCCGATGAAACGGCGGCCGTCGCCGCGGCCCTGAAAATCAACCTGCCGTTTGCGACTCCCTGGCAATACGTAACGGAGGTGATCGCGCTCGGTGCCGACGCGAAGAGCTCCATGGCGCTGGACCTTGCGACGGGGCATCCAACAGAGGTCGACCACATCAACGGAGCCGTGGTCGCGTTTGGGCGGCGAACGGCGACGCCGACGCCCTACAACGACGCGATGGTGCGCCTGATCAGGGCGCGGGAAGCGGTGCTCGCGCGCTCACGGTTGCGGCTGCATACGTAAGAGCCGAATCGCTCCAACGCGAGTGTGCGCCCAAATGCGCTGCGCGCCGCCGCCGTTCACGCCGCCGTCGATCGTCTCGACGTTGCCGTGGGCACTACCGCGCAACGCAAACTCCGTGAAGAGGGTTCCGTCGTCCGTCTGCAGGTGCGCGCTGAAGGCGGCCGGCGCGGGCACGCGCAGAGTGATGTCGCCGCGGCTCACGGAAAAGCGCAGCGTCCCGGGCCAGCGCATCGCGCCCATCGTGACCGCGAGCGTTCCCTCACCGACGGTCGCTTGGGCGTATTGCGGCACCATCACTGTGACGTTTCCGCGAGCGGCGTTGATGCGCGCGTTTCCGCCGATGTCGGTCACGTTGACGTCGCCGTTGCGTGAATTAACAACCAGGTTGACCCCGGCGGGCACCCGGACGAGCAATGACGCCAGCGCGCCCGCGGTGACCGTGACCTCGTTGCCGCGTGCGCGCAGCCGCGGCGCAGGCGGCGTGCCGTTCGACGGCGCCGTTGCCGAAACGGTGAAGAGGTCGGGGCGCTGACCTGACGCGGGGTGGTACGCATCCAGGCGTCCCCCGGCGATCTCAACGTTCAGCGTCGCGCCCGGCCGCAGAATGCCCTCCGTGGTCGCGTACGGCGCCGGCGCGTTGCACGCCGCGAGGAGCGCAGGGAGAAGAAGGAGACAAGGGCGCTTCACTAAAGCGGCTTTCGATGAAGAGGCTCCGCGCCTTTTGCCGCCTGCAACTCTGCCTCGCCCTGCCGCTCGCCGCGGGCTGCGGAAACGCGGCACAGCCCTTGCCGGCGACGAGTGCGTCCATACAGCGCGGAGCGCCCGAGCAACACTGGCTGCCGCGCGCCGATACGTCGTATCAGATTCAGTACACCGGAAGGCTCGACGAACGCGTGCCGGCGCAAATCTACGATCTCGACGGCTTCGACACGCCGCCGTCGGTCGTAACTAAACTGCACGCGCTCAAACGCCGGGCGGTCTGCTACATCGACGCCGGCACTTGGGAGAACTGGCGTCCCGATGCCAAGGAATTCCCCAAGAAAGTGCTGGGAGAGCCGGTAAGCCACTGGCCGGGAGAACGGTGGCTCGACATTCGCGCGACGGCAATACTCGAACCGATCATGAGCAAGCGGTTCGATCTCTGCAAGCAGAAGGGGTTCGACGGCGTGGATCCCGACAACATCGACGGCTACACGAACGATACCGGCTTTCGTCTCTCCGGCGCCCAGCAACTCGCCTACGATCTGTGGCTGGCCAAGGCAGCCCACGCGCGCGGCCTTGCAGTGGCCCAAAAGAACGACAACGGACAAGTGGCGCAACTCTCGAAGGCGTTCGACTTCGCCGTCCTCGAGCAGTGCTACGCGCAGGGGTGGTGCAAGCAGTTTGCCCTTTACGCTAAGTCCCACCGGCTCGTCGTGGATGTTGAATACGGCTTGAGCGAACAAACATTTCTCACGAAGACGTGCGCGAGCGATGCGCGCTACGACGAAACGGCCATATTAAAGAAATTGCAGTTGACGGCGTGGATCGTCACCTGTTCGAAGCCGGCGCTCGGATCGCCGAGCTAAGGGGCTTCGCCGTCGCTGCGGCCGTCCCAATCGGCCGGTAGGGGACCTTTTCCGAGAGGAGGCCCCGCGCGGCCCTACGGTCCATAGGGCCGGCAGGAAGCTTTGCTCGAATACGATAAAAGTTTTATTATGTCGCGTACCGCAAGGCGAGGGAAGGGCCGCCCGAACGCAGAGGCTGCCTTGCCGCGAAGTATGGATCCCCTCGTCGGCGAGCTGGCCTACTACTTGGGCACGGAACGCAAACGGAGTCCCTTAACGGTGGCGGCGTATGCGCGGGACCTTACGGACTTTGCCGGCTTTCTCCAGCGGCAGCACGCCGAGGCCCCCGAGGAGTGGCCGGATCCTAGCCTGCGTGCGGTCACCCCGTCGCACATCCGGCGCTACATCGGTTACATGTTCGATGTCCATGGCTACGATAGCCGGACGGTCTGCCGAAAGCTTTCGTCAATTCGGGCGCTCTACCGGTTTCTGCGGAGCACCGGCGTTCTCGAGACGGATCCCGCAAGCTCGATCGCGGCGCCGTCGATTGTCAAGAAAAAACCGGCGCCGCTGGACGTCAAAGACGTTATGAAGATCCTGCACACGTCGATCGCCGGCAGGGACGCTGCGATGCAAGCCCGCGACCGGGCCATCCTCGAGCTTTTTTACGCCAGCGGAATGCGGCGCGCCGAGCTCGCCGGCGTGCGGCTGGCCGACGTGAATCTCGAGAGGCGCGAGATCAGAGTGATGGGCAAAGGCAGCAAGGAGCGCACCGTCATCATCAATCATACCGCCGCAGCGGCGATCGAGTCGTATCTGCGGGTACGCCCCCGTACGGACGACGCCGCGCTCTTCCAAGGACGCGGCGGCAAGGGGCTTACGCCGAAGCACGTATGGCGAATTTTCAAGGACGTCTATCGAATCAGCGGGGTCGCCCAAAAAGCCAGTCCGCACACCTTGCGCCATTCCTTCGCGACGCACTTGATCGAAAACGGCAGCGATCTGGAGACCGTCCGGGAGTTGCTGGGACACGAAAGCCTGTCAACGACCGGAATTTATTTAAAACTTGCGATGGGACATAAGCGCCGAACGTACGATCGGGCGCACCCGCGCGATCGCCTTCCGTAGTTGGTCTTCGTCATCGCCGCGTTTGCGATCGCGCTGCTCGCGACGCGTCCGTTCGGCCTGCCGCGCTGGGTGTGGCCCGTTGCGGCGGCGCTGCTCATCGTCGCGCTGGGCTACGAACCCGTGCCGTCGGCCGTTCGCGCGATCCTCGCGCAGTGGAACGTGTTACTGTTCATCGCCGGGCTGCTCGGCATCTCTGCGGCTGCTCACGCTGCGGGCGTCTTCCATTGGATCACCGATTTCGTTCTCGCACGCGCCGGCGGCTCGTGGCGGGGCCTCTTCATCGGCCTGTTCCTCACCGGAGCCGTCATCGCGCTATTGCTCTCCAACGACGCAACGGCGGTGGTGCTGACGCCGATCGTCTACCGAGCCGTCACGCGGCACGGCGGCAATCCTAAGCCGTTTCTCTTCGCCTGCATCTTCGTCGCAAACACCGCGTCCTTCGGCCTGCCGTTCTCGAACCCGGCCAACGTCTTGATTCTCCCCCATGCGCGGCTGCTGCCGTACCTCTGGCACCTCGCGGTTCCTCAGATTTGCGCGGTCGCCGCGACGCTCGGCCTTCTCCTCTTCTTCTTCCGCGGCGAGATCGCGGGACGCTATAGCACGATCGAATGCGCCGCCCCGACGGCCGCCGTCCAGCGAGCGCTCATCGCGATGGCGCTCGTCGTCGTCGGATACTTCACCGCGTTGGCCCGCGGCTGGCCGCTCGGAATCGTCGCCTCCGTCGGTGCGATCCTCGTTTTGCTCGCCGCGCGCAGGAACCCCATCGGCGCACTGCGGCGTGCCGGCTGGAGCGTCCTTTCGTTGCTCGCCGGACTCTTCGTGCTGTTCGATGCGGTCGCGCGCGCGGGGTTCGTCGCGTGGATCGCGGCGCATTTGACCGCTGCGATGCACGGGGGCGCGCTCGGCCTGAACGCGGCCGCCGCCGCCGGCGCCGCCGTCCTCTCGAATCTCTTCAACAATCTGCCGGTCGCAGTCGCGTCGTCGTACGTGGCGGCGCATGCGTCGGCGCCGGTCGCATATCCGTTGATCGCCGGAGTGGATCTCGGACCGAACCTGGTGACGAGCGCCTCGCTCGCGACGATCCTGTGGCTGACGATTCTGCGTCAATACGGCATCCGCGTGGGCTTCGCGGAATATCTTAAGCTCGGCGCCGCCATTGCGCCGGCCACGCTCCTGCCGGCAATCCTCTGGCTGTCGTTGATCCGGTGACGCCTACAGCCTGATCGTTAGCGCGCCCGTCACCTGCAACGGTTGCGTGACGCCTAAGAACCCGGTGTTGGCGCCGTTGAACCAAAACGCGTACGGATACTGCAACTGCGGCGGCGGGCGCGACGAGACGGAGTTCGGGTAGAAGTTGCCCGCCGGATATAAGAAGTTCGTCGGCAAGGATCCGTAGGCGCAGACGTAGGGATTGTCCCACGCGTATCCGCGCTGGCCACAGATGTCGAGGATGTTCGTGAAGTTGAGGCGCGCGGTAATACGCGGGCTCACATCGTAGCTCACTGCCAAGCCCATCTGCAGTTGCCACGGCTGTTGAAAGGCGCCGAGGTTGTCGTAGCCCTTGCTGAATGGATCCGGAATGAACAGCGGCAGGTTTCCGAAGTCGTCGCAGGATGCCGGGTCTGCCGCCTTACCGTGCGTTGCCATCCAGGATCGCGGCGGCGCGTAGCACGACTGCGGATTGTAACCCGGCCAGGACGTCGGCGCGCCGTATTCGGCACCCGAGTTGAAGCTCCAATAGTTCGTTAGCGTTAGCCGGCGGTGCTTGTAGTTGAGGAGCAGCGTCGCGACGTATGGGACGGCGTAGCCGTTGGCCGCCGCCACTGGTCCGGGAATGATATCGTAGGTCGGATACCATGCGGTACTCGAGAATACGTTCTGATACGGCTGATTGTAGTAGGGATTGAGCACGACGCCCGCCTGTTTGCAGTTCGTGGTGCCTCTGCCGCCCGCCGACTCGTAGAAATAGCAGGGAAAGCCGCCGTGGCCCTTCAGGAACCCGTCGTACGACCGGATGTATCCGTTGAGCTGGTCGATCACGTTTTGATTCGTGTTCGTAAAGTTCTGATACTTTATTTGGCTGTGCGTATACGTGAACGCCAGTTGACCGCTGAGCCCCTCTTGCGTCAAATCGCCCTTCTGCAACGCAAATTCTACGCCTTCGCTCTGCTGGCTGCCCACGTTGAGGCCCGACTCGATTCCGCCCTGCGCGTCAATAAAGAAGTTCTGCAGCTGATCGCGTGTCGCGCGGAAGAACGGGCTCAGCTTTAAGCTGATGTCCGTACCTTTGAAGCGGTGCTCCCACGAAAGATCGTAATTGTACGACGTATCGGGCCGAATTAAGTGATCGGGAGTGTTGAAGCCGTAGCCGTAGAAGTGGGAGCCTAAGAACGACGGCAAGTCTTCTTTAATCGTGTTGTACTGTACCCACGACGAGTTCGGCGGCCGCGCGTAGATGCCGAAGGAACCGCGCAGCACGTCGTTCGGATTCAGCGAGTAGGTCAGGCCGAGCCGCGGCTGAAAGCGCGCCGTCGTGTACTGGCCGCCGCTAACGTTGATCAACGGACCGTAGGGTGACTGTGCGAGCGGCAGCGTCTGCACGCCGCCCACGACGGGACAGGGGCCGACGCCGTTGCTCGTGCGATCGATCGGCTTATTGTTGTTGACACCCGGCGCAAAGCAATACTCGGCGTTGTACGCGTTGAACCAAAACTGCCGCGCCGGATTGTTGGGACTCGTGTCGCCGAAAAAGTACGTGAAATCCTCGACGCGCAGTCCCAAGTTGACGTTGAGGCGGTCGCCAGGGCGCCATTGGTCGTTGATCGAGTACCCGGTCAGCGCGGCGTGGACTTGATTGAGGCCTTGGTTGCCGCTCTCGAACGTCTTAGTGACGAGCCACTGCGGATCCACGCCCGCCGCACAGGCCGGCAGCTTCGGGCTGGCACTGCAGGAGTACGTGACCGGCGGCTGCGGGTTCGTCAGCGTCCCCATGCTTTGATCGTAGCAACCGATCTGCATGCCGCTCGACGGATCGTAGCACTTGCCGTTGCGGCCGACGTAGCTCGTGATCGGCCAGTCCGATGGAAAGAAGGTGACAAAGTAGCGCTGGAGCGCCGAGTAGGTGTACGCGCCCGTAACGCTCAGCAGATGCTGGTCGCTCAGCTGATTGACGTAGCTCAGGTTGAAGCCGTACGTGTGATCCGGCAGAAAATACGGCAGCTCCCAACCGTAGAAGGGCTGCGCGTCGGAGTTATAGCCGTTGATGAACCAGTTCGAGTACGATCCGTAACCGTAAAAGCGAAGGTAGGAGGCCGGCGTGAACTCGTGTTGGTATTGCAGCTTTTCGCCAGCGTAACCGTTATCGTTCGGATCGCGTATGTCAAACGGTAAGGGTCCCTGGAAATCGTGCGGCGGGCTCGAAGGAAACATATATTTGTAGACGGCATTCCGTTGGAACGGCTTGTATGCCGGGCCGCGGTATTGGAATGAGTCGTCCCACACGAGGGCGCCGAACGGCGCAAAGAGCGTGTTGGCCCCAAAGTCGTTGATCGAGCTAAAGTATTGATTGAGATTTTCGCTCGTGACGTACATCGCTTGAACGTCGTCGCGCAGGCCGTTGTGCTGGGGAATGCCGACGTGCACGTTGACGACGGTATCGCGCAGCGACTGCGACGCGAGCGAAAAACCGAGGCCGGTGGTAAAGAGTACCGGCGAGGGTGCGCCCGTATACGTGTAACCGTTGGACTTTTGCGCGAGGTAGGGCGCCGTTCCGTATGACGTGCACTTCAGCGCTCCGCAGGAGACGCCGGGAATGGCGCTCGTCGGGTAAAAGAACGAAAAGGGAATGTTCGCGCCGTCGCTATCGTTGACGTAGCGGAAGGATTGATTGGCTCCGCCGATTCCGACGTAGTAGCTGAACAGGCGGTCGGGTGTGGATCCGCCGGCCTCGACGGACGCCTGGTGGTAAAACGCGGGATAGCCGACGCCGAGATTCGCGTCACCGTAACCGGGATAGGTGCCGGTTTTCAACACCTGATTGACGTAGCCGGAGATCCCTTGCGCGTCCGAGCTGGCCGGAACGCCTCCGGTATACACCTGCACTTCTTGACTGCCCAGGCTCGACAGCATCGTTTGCGGCGCGTTATCGTACGCGCGGTTCACCGGAATGCCGTCGAGCTCATAGCCAACCTGATCGATGTCGCCGCCTCGCACGTGCACCGTTTGCCACCATCCGACCTCGCCGGGATCGACCATCACGCCGGGCACCGAGGCGATCGCGCCGTAAGCGTTGTTCAGGCTGCCGGGGCCGGACATGCCCTGGCGGGCCTGCTGTCCGGCCGCATTGACGGAATAGACGTCGCTCGTCGTGCCCGGCTTAACGAGCGCCGCGGCCGATTGAGCCGTGACGCGAGCAATCGTCTTCAACGCTCGCTTCATCGCCACGTCGTAGCTTTGAACCTGATCCGCGAAAACCGAAAGCCCCGCCTGCGCCACCGGATCGTAGCCGCTCTTCGAAAATGAGAGAGTGTACGTATCGGGCGGCAAGGCGAGAAAACGAAACGTGCCGCTCGCATCGGTCGTGGAGGTGGCAGCCTTCGAAGGAGAGTTTGCGGTGACGAGCACGCCCGAGACCGGCGCGCGCGTATCGGCGTCGACAACCCGTCCGACGATTCCGCCCGTGGTGCCGGCCCTCGCGGCAAACGGCAATACTGCGGCTAGAATGCAAGCCGCGCCCAGCGTTTTCAAGCAGCGCATCACGAGAGATTATCTCTCAGGCGGCCGCTTGCCTTTGCCTACTCTGCAAGCCAATCGCGCGTGAGGAACAGCCAAAACGCGAGACCGGCGTACGCGCCGTAACGTGCAAAGTGACGGCGAATCGTGGAATCGGCGGCTCGGCGTTTGCCGGTAAGTCGCCGATACTTCGGACGCGTCCAGGAATCGAGCACCAGCTCCCGATGCCTGCCCAAGAGCAGCATGACGTGAGCCGCGCCGTAGGGTCCGATGCCCGGCAACTCCAGCAACCGGCTTCCGACGTCCGCGTCGGGCGCCGTTCGATCGGCGAACGCCTCGAGATCGAGCGAACCATTCGTGACGGCGGTCGCGATCTCGCGAATGTAGGGCCCTCGATATCCCATTCGCGCGACGTCGCGGTACCATCGCTCCGGCGCGGAGGCCAGAAGCCGCGCCGAAGGAAACGCGCCCCGTCCGAGAGCTGTCAGCGCGCCGCTCATTCGCTCCGTCGCCGACCACGCACAGTTCGTCGTGCAGATGGTCTTGATGACGTCTTCGAATACGGTCGGCGCCGCCAAGATCCGACCGGCGCCGCCGGCCGCCCAGGCAAGGGCGTCGTCGTGTTGGATACGGGCGTAAAAGGGCGAGAGGTCGTCATTTAGCCGAAACATTCTTGTGACGGCGGCGTGCAGCAGCTCTCTCTCGCGCGCATGCAACGTTTTCGCCGTTTCGGCGACGAGCGTTCCGCGGCGCTGCCGGAGCGCGACGTCAACGATCCTACGATCGAACGCAAGCGTACGGCGATAGATCAGCGGGGAAGACTGAAGCCTCGCCGGGGGAAGCTGCGCGCATCCGTGCGAGTGAACCGTGCGGGCGAACGAAATTGGCTCGCCGCCCGCGCCGCGCAACGGAAGCTCCAACACTACGGGCATCGCGCGCGCCCGGCCTAAACGACGTAGGAGACGTTCACCGCAACGCCGGCCGCTTCGGCGCGCATGAGCACGCCGTAGACCGCATCGAGTTCCTCTTCAATAACGGCAATCTCAACGGCGCTGACGGCAAAGCGCGCAGCGTGAGTCCAGAGCAAACTGCGCGCCCGCTCCAGCGCGCTATGCAGGCGCCGCGGGGTGGCCTCTAAGACCGGCCAATCCAAGTCTCCCTGCGCCGGCACGACGCGCCAGCCTCTCCCCGAGGCGAGGCCGACGTCGTCGTCGCTCGCGAACGCGTGCGGCACCGCGCCGAGGATATCGATCGCCTCGCGATCGTCGATCGAAAGCGGCAAGCCCAGCTCTCCGAGCCGCAGGATATAACGAAAGAACGAGGCGCTGCCGACCGTGTAGGCGCCCGCGGGCGAGGCCACGTTCACCTGGACGAGTTCGGCGTCGCTGCCATCGTTGCGCGACCCTGACATGTACGGCCTACTTCGCGGCGGTCAATCCGAGCTCTTCCACCGTGTCGCGTTCCGTGCGGAGCTCCTCGAGCGTCGCCGCTAGCTTGCGTTTGCCGAACTCGTCGAGCGTCACGCCCTCGACGATCCGCGAGACGCCATCTTGCGTGCGCGATGGGAACGAAAAGATCAGCCCGGGATCGACGCCATACTCGCCGTGCGAAACCCGCGCCACCGAGTACCACTCGTTCGCCGGCGTGTCGTGCGTCAAATTGTATACGCCGACGATGGCGGCGTTGGCGGCGGAGGCGGCCGACGAGGCGCCTCGCGCTTTGATCACCTCGGTACCGCGATTTTGCACCGTCGAGATAAAGTGATCTTCGAGCCACGCACGATCCCCAATCACCTCGCCGGCGGGGCGTGCGCCGATGAGGGCGTTGGTGAAATCCGGGAATTGCGTCGCGGAGTGGTTACCCCAGATTGCCATCTGCGATACGGCTCCAACCTCCGCTCCGGCTCGTTTCGCGAGTTGCGCCCGGGCACGCAGCTCGTCGAGCGACGTCATCGCGAAGAAGCGGTCTTGCGGTACGCGCGGCGCGTTGCGCATCGCGATGTAGCAGTTGGTGTTCGCCGGATTGCCGACGACGAACACCCGAACGTCCTCCGCCGCGTGATCGTTGATCGCTCGGCCCTGCCCGGTGAATATTCCACCATTGACCCGCAGCAAGTCCGAACGCTGCATGTCCGCTTTGCGCGGGATCGCCCCCACCAACAGCGCCCAGTTCACACCGCGCATCGCCGCGTTAACGTCGGAGCCGCAGCGCACGTCTTTGAGCAGCGGAAACGCACAATCTTCGAGCTCCATCGCGACGCCCCCGAGCGCTCCGAGTGCGGAATCGAGTTCGAGCAGCGAGAGCTCGACGTCCGTCTCGGGCCCGAACATCTGTCCCGACGCGATCCGAAAGAGCAGCGCGTAGCCGATCTGGCCTGCCGCGCCGGTAACCGCCACCCTGACCCGTCGTTTCACGTTTCCTCCCATGTCACGCACCGTCGTTGGAGAGCTTCGGAGGACACGAGGCGAAGCACCGTGCGCCAATGGCGGAGCACGCATTGCGAGGCTTTAGCGACACCGATCGTCCTCGCTCCACCGTTTACGATACCTGCATCCGCTGCGGTCTTTGCCTGCCGTCTTGTCCGACCTATCTGGAGACTATGACAGAAACATCGGGCCCCCGCGGCAGGATTAGTCTCATCAAAGCGGTCGGCGAGGGCCGGCTCGATGTGCACAGTCCGGGCTTCGTCGGCCAAATGTGGGAGTGCCTCGACTGCCGCGCGTGCGAGGCGGTCTGTCCCTCCGGCGTTGCCTATAGCCAACTAATCGAGACCGCGCGCGCGCAGGTCGAGCGAGCGAAATCCGCGCCGGATTCGCGAGCGGCCCGCACGCCGCCGCGCTGGCTCTTGCACACGCTCTTCGGCAACCTTGCAATGCTGCGTTGGTGCGTCGGGGCGCTGCGCTGGCTGCAACGCTTCGGCCTCATGGCCGTGGCGGCGCGCTTCGGATTGGCCGGCGCCGCTCTCGCCCGGGAGCTGCCGCAGGCCTCATTTGCGGCGCGGGGTCAACGCGTGACCGCCGCGCCGTCCGCAGGCGTCGCGTTCCTCTTTGCCGGCTGCATCATGTCGGCGGCATTCGGCGACGTCCACGAAGCGACGATTCGAATGTTGCGGCGCGCAGGACTCTCGACCGTCGTTCCCCCGGCGCAAGGCTGTTGCGGCGCCATTGCGGTCCACGCCGGCGATCGGCAATTTGCGCGACGCCTTGCTCGGCGTAACATCGTCGGCTTCGAGGAGAGCGGCGCAGATGTGTACGTGGTGAACGCCGCCGGTTGCGGCAGCATGCTCAAAGAGTACGGTCGGCTCTTTGAAGATGACGAACGATGGCGCGAACGCGCCGCCCGCTTCTCCGGACAGGTTCGCGACGTCACCGAGGTGCTCGACGCGATGGAGCTGCCTCCGCCGGCACGCCGGATCACGGAACGCACGACGTACCAAGAACCGTGCCACCTGGCACACGCGCAGCGGATAACCGCTGCGCCCCGCCGGTTGCTGGCGCGCGTTTTATCCCGTCCGCTGATTGAGATGCACGAAAGCGCCGTCTGTTGCGGCAGTGCGGGCATCTATAACCTCACGCAGCCACAGATGGCGCGGCGACTGCAACGGCGCAAGGCCGCGGCGATCGCGAACACGGGCGCGACCACGGTGGCCACCGCCAATCCCGGCTGCGCGTTGCAAGTCGCAGCGGGACTGCGTGAAGCGGGATACGCCGGTACCGTACGTCACGTCGTCGAAATTCTTGACGACGCCTACAGCGAGCCGGGCTAGATCGCAGCCTCGATGCGGTCGCGCTCGCCCCGCGCGTCGTCGAGCGAGCGATAGACGGCAAAGACCCCCATGAGACCCGTAATGTTCAGGAGCCGCGAGATCGGGCCGTCCGAAACAACTAAGCGAAACGATCCGCCTCGTTCCGCGGCGCGGCGATGCGCGCCGATCAAGACGCCCAAGCCGGTTGAATCCAAGAACTCGAGGCCGGTCAGGTCCACGATCACGTCGTGCCCTTTTTCCTCGGCTGCATCCGTCAAGGCCGCGCGAACGGTCGGCGCCGTCGCAAGATCCAAGCTTCCGCGCAGCCGGAAGAGGAGCGCGTCGCTTCCGTCGGCCGTCCGCAGGTCGATGCTGATCTCCTCATGCCCCATGTTCATAACGGCGCTTCGCGCCGGAGATGCGCGGCGCCTTGATTCCTCAGGGGATATTCACACGAGACTGCCGAGGTCGTCATCCCATCGCGTCACGCTTTCGCCGACAAGATGCACGCCGCCGATCCAACGATCGATCGCGTGGTGCTCCAACCAGTCCACATCGCCCGCGATCACGCGCCGGCCGAGCGCGGTGAGGTTCAATGACCCGCCTTCGTCCTCGATCAGCGGCGCGTCCGCGGAGCGCAAGTCGCGCAGAATCATGGCAAAAGCGCCGGCCGTGAGGAATGCGGCTTCCTCGCGCATTTGCGTCCGCGCAAAGAGCTCGTCGTTCGAAGCCGGGCCTTGCGCAACGGCATAGAGCATCTGACGCTGCGAACGCGATACGCCGTCGCGCTTCCACGGATACTCCTGGCAGAGGCGTTGCAGGGCCCCCTTTAAGAACGGCAAGCCGATCGCGTCTTCCACCGCCGCTTGGCGCAGCGCGTCCGAGGTTGCCGAGGTGAAACGCTCCCAGGTTCTCCGCGCCGATTTGAACGCCGCCGCTGTTGCGATCCGCCGCTTAGCGTGGAGCGCGACGATCTGCTCGGCCGTGAGCGCCGTCAGATAGTGATCGCTCTGGACGAGCCAGATGCGTCCGGGCTCGAGCGCATGCTCCTCCAGCGACGTGAGGCTTTGCAAGAGCTGCAACTGATCGTAGAGGTCGTGCTCGAACCAGAGCACGATCTCGGCAAACTCGCCGGCGCGGCGCACCAGTTGGTCGCGTCGCGCAAAGTCGGCGATTAACCGTATGGGATGGCCGTAACCACGCTCGCCCAAATAGCGGCTTCGTACCGCGCTGGTCTCCTCGAGAGACAGTCCTGCGGGCACCGGCCCTTCATTGAGCGCATCGCGCCACGCCACGTGCCGACCGATAATGGCGGCCTTCTTCAGCAATGCGACTGCGCCATCGCCGTTCGTGATGTGAAGCGCAGGCAGCGCAGCCGCCATCGTGCCGTTCTGTTAGAACGCGCCGATCCCGTCGGGCGATCCCCAGCCTCCGCCGTAAGAGTACTGACCGAAAAGACAGGATGAACCGCAGACGTCGTACAGAAGCGCACGATGGGCGCGTTCCCAAAAAGTTCGGCCGCCTTTTTGTTGCTGCGGGTTGCCGGCGAGGGCAAAGACGCCGGCCAGCAGTGGGGCAGGTATGCTGGTTCCTTCGAGGGTTACCCAGCCGTAGCCGCCGTAGCTGTCGTACGCCGCGACGTTCGACGCGACGGCCGATGCATCGTTCGCCGCGCGGTAGCTGCACGCGGTATCGTGTTGCCATCGCGGCTTTTGTACGCCGTTCAGGCAGCCGCCGCTAACCGACCATTCCTGCTCCGTATACTGTGAGCCGGCCTTCGTAAGCATCGTGCCCCCAATCGACGCAACCGTCGCAAACTCCATCGGTGCGCCGCCCTCACCGGCGACGTTTCCTGCGGCCGCCACATACGTGACGCCCGCCGTGTCAAAGTGCGACTGGTCCACGCAGTTCGACGAGCCGTAACAGACCCAACTGTTGCTGACGATACGCGCTCCCAGAGCCACCGCCGTGTCTTCGGCGGTGTCGAGATCGCCGCCGTTTGCGCTATTCGCCTCGATCAAGTAGATCGTACACTTCGGACATGCGGCGGAGACCATCTCCGAGTCGACGTCGATCTCAACGCCCCATCCCGTGTTCGGCGCTGGGTAGTCGCCTCGCTTGCCATATTGATTGAACTTCGCGAAGTCCGCGCGCCCGAGACCGAAATATTTTCTGTACGCGGCCAAGTCCGACGCGACATCGGGGTTGTCGTACGCGTCGACGATAGCGACGATTTGGCCTCTGCCTTTGGTTTTCGACGGTAGTTCGTAGTGGGTTTGAATATCTGCCGGGGTCCAACCCGCGACCTCGCGCCGTACTCGGGCTGCCTGCACCAACGTCAGGCATGCCGCTGCTCCTTGGCGCCTCGGCGAACATGCGGCACGCGCCGTCGCGTGTATCGGCGCGGTACCCTGTTGCCGTTGGAGTATTGACGAGTTTAACGGATTTCCAACACCTGAACAGCCGCCGACTAACACTGCGCTCGACAATATGCCTGCCGTAGAGAGTTTCATCGTATCAACCTCCGATCGTCCACCAAGTGCCACCCGGCGAATAGATCGCCGAACCTTCCCCCCAAATGACGTAGTTGGTGCCTCTGCTATCCACCGCAAGACCCAGATAGTCGCCAAACGGTAAGTCGTAACCCTCGCGATGCTTATAGGGCGCGCCCGTTCCGCGGTCGGAAAGCCGTATCGGCGGGGTCCAGGTCGCCCCGCCGTCCGTGCTTCTGGAATACCACGTGTTCCACGAGTGAAAGCCGTTACGATTATCCTGCCACACGAGGCGAAAGTCGCCGGCGCTCGGCCCGGCAACAATCGCCGGACAGGTTGAGTCTCCCCGATTCGCGATGACCCTTGCGCTGGTCCAGCTGCGCCCGCCATTCGACGACGTCGTGACGTAGAGCGAGTTGGGTCCCTGCTTGCGATCGTTCTTCTCAAAGGCGAATGCGAGATGGCCGCTCGCATCGGCGGCGACCGCGTCCTGTGCCGTAAAATAGTCCGGATAGCAGTTGTGTTCTCGGCAGGGTGCGCCTTCGTGACTGCGCACGAACGGCATCACTCGCCACGACGCGCCGCCATCGGATGAAGAGACCAGTGCAACGTGACCGCCGCCGGTTTCGTTGACGCCACCCTCGCCATCGACGGCGAACCACACCGATCCGTCGGGGGCCACGGTGCCGCCATATGAGTAGTACCAATAGTGCTTCGTCGTCGCCTTAACGCGAGGAATCCAGGTAGTGCCGCCGTCGTGCGACGCCGCTACGTAGAGCGCATATCGCGAGTTAAATGCGACGTAAACGTTCTTTCCATCGCGCGAAATCGCGAGCGTCGGCTTGTCGCTATACTTCAGGGGCCGCGCGAGCGGCATGGCCTTCGTCCAGTGGGCGCCGTGGTCGTGCGACCGCACGAAGACCACGCCGGGCAGAAATCCGTCCAGGCAGACGACGTCGATCGTGCCGTCGCCGGCAACGGCGATCTGCGGATCGTATTGGAACGGCACGCGAACTCCGCGCCGGCAGACATAGCGCAGCGGTTGCCACGTCGTACCACTATCGGCCGAGGCACGAAAGAGCAGCGCGTCGGGCCGCTGGCGCGTCGTCATCTGATAAACCCATTGCGAGCTTGGATCCGCTGCCGTAACGGGTTCCCACCTCCGATTTCTCACCGCGCCCCATAACTGCTCCGGCTCGAAGCGCTTCGCGCCGGCAATGCCGGCGCGGGCCTGATCCCCAATATGGGTCGGGAGCGTGCCGGCGCTCTGGCCGGCGCAGGAAATCGTGAAGCCGCTCAGCGCGAGCGCAGTCAATCGACGAAACACTCTCATGCGGTCCACCCCACGTCAACAGCAAGCTGGGGTGGCTGGATTCGAACCAACGCATGGCGGAGTCAAAGTCCGCTGCCTTACCGCTTGGCTACACCCCATTGCGCGTGCAACGAGGTAATGCGTTATCGGCCTCTTCTGCTCGACCCTCTCACCCTTGGGAACCTCTGAGCGCG
>JAFAXS010000020.1 GCA_019240755.1 Vulcanimicrobiota bacterium | reverse complement strand
GTTGTAGCCATCGTAGAGCTCGCGCGTCGGGTCGTAGGAAACGTTCAAAATGTTCTGCGCGGGCCGGTTCTGAGCCCCGGCATGCGCGCCGGAGCCCAGAACCATTGCCGCTACCAAGAGGAGCGTGCCGCGGCGCGCGATTCCGTTGTTTCGCATCGGCTAGAAGTCGTACTCGAGTTGTGCGCGGTTGTACTTGAAGAACGGCACGCCTCCGAGCTCCGCCGTACCCGGCGCCTCATTTGGCGTGCAGATCGTCGTGCCCGCAGCACCACAGAACGTGTTCGACAGCGAGCGCTGCACGTAGCGGTAGCGGAACATCAAGCCGTGGTACGGCCCGGTGCCGACGTGGCTGAAACGGTACCGTCCATCGAGCACCCAGATGTTGGTTTTTTCGGGCGCGAGCGCGTTGCCGTAGTTGTACCACGCATCGGTCGCGATGAAGATGACCTTCTTGTTGGACGACGTAAAGGTCAGTCCGACTTTCCAGGAGCTGCCGGCTGCGCGCCGGTCGGCCATGCCCTGCGAGACGCTCGTCGTGAAGAGGGGGTCGCTGTCGTAACTGTCCGTGTACGGGCTGGCCCAGCCGCCGTAATAGATCTGCGTCGTGCCGTTCGGGTTGGTGAAGCACTGGGCGGCGTTGATGGGCAGCAGATACGCGAGCGTCGCCTTTGCGGAGATCTGATAGCTCGAGTTGCTGCACGTCACGCCCTTCGGTAGAAATATCGTGTCGGTATGCCACGGAATATTGTCGTAGCCGGCGGCGAACTGGAGGTACTTCGTCGGGTTGAACCCGACTTGGGCGCCGTACGCCTGGCTGTTGACCTTGCCGATGTACGACTGGCCGCTATTTTGATTCGTGCCTCCCTGCAGGGCGATAAAGGGAGCGAGTGCACCCGGGAACGTGTATTTCGCGTCGCCCCACCACATGTTCACCAGGTTCGACACGTTGTAGTAGTTGAGGTCCACGGATGCGCTTCCGGGGACCGGGAAAACGGTCGGTCCTACGGCCGTCGGCGTGTTGTAGGCGAGCTTTCCGTACACGAAGCCATTCGTCGTGATGCCGTTGCCGCCGTTGACGACGATGTTCGCGGGCATCCCGGCCGCGCCGGCCGGATAACTCGTCAGCAGCGTATTGTGCGTGAAGTCCGAACTCGTTCGATTCTCGAACTCGAACATGTCTGCGCCTTCGATCGTGAGTCCGCCCGGCGTCGTGTAACCGAGATCGGCGCCGAGGAACGTAGCGGGCTTCAGACGAGAGTCGGCCGGATTGGCCCAGGGTGACGTAAAGACCTGACTGCCGATCGTCCCGTTCCAGCCATACGCCTTGTACTTCAAATACGCCTCGTCGAACGTGCTCAGCGTGAAGCCCGGAAGGGTATCGTCGGGGTTGGTGTTCGGCGGCACTTGCGTCACGCAGACCTTGCCCTTCAGATGGTTGGCGGGAACGACGCACGGGCCGTCCATCGGATTGGCATACAGATACGTGCCGCCGATGTCCCAGCCACCGCCCGGAAAGTTCCAGTCGCCGTGCAACGCGACGGCGGTGTTCCAACTGGCCTGATTGACGCCCGCCGTGCTGTATTTGGCGCCGGGCGTGAAGTTGAACTGAGCGCCGGGATTATTCGAAGCGTTCTGCCGCGTGAAGTAATAGGAGCGTACGTAACCGCCCAAGTTCAACGGATTGGGCGTCGGAGACGGCGGTGGCGGTGCGACGGTCGCCTCGGGTGCCGGCGGCGGCGCCGGCGCCTCGGTTGGCGGCGGCGTAGCGGGCAGATAGCGCACGACCACGAGGCGGCGGTCCGGAACCCATTGCACGTATGCCCCCATCCCTTCGGAGATGACGCGGACCGGCACGAGCACGTCGCCCTGGTAGATGATCGGCGGTACGTCGAGGGGACGCGACTCGCCGTTGATGATCACCTCCGGCTTGCCGACGGTCACCTTGACCTCGGCACCGGACTTGCTGACCGTCGCCGTCTTGTCGGCGGGATCGTACGAGACGGTGGCGCCCATCTGCTCGAACATCGAGCGGAGCGGAATAAAGATCGTTCCGCCGCGGACAAGCGCCGCCAGCACCCGCCCCTGCTTGAGGACGTCGGGCTTCGCATAGACGTGCCGGTCGTTGAAAAGAATCGGGATCTGCCCCGAGGGAGGACTGCCGAAGTCCATCGGCGCCGCGGCGGCCTGCGCCACCGGCGCATCCCCGGGCGCCGCCAGGGCCGACGGCGCGTTCAGGGCGCTGACACTTAAGAATAACGCGAGAAGTACAAACATGTGCGTGCGCAAAGGAGTCTCCTCTTAGGAAGTAACTTCGGTTATTTTCTAGTTAGCACTTTATTAACCTGGGTCAATGATAGATGTCAATGACATCGGTCAATTTTGACGTCCAGGCCGCAGGGACGCAGCGGCCCACCGCCGGGGGAGAGTCTAACGCGGCGCGATTAAGCTCGACTTATGAAACGATTAAGGGGGGTGCCGCTATCCGTAGCGCCCGGTGATGTAGTCCTCGGTTCGCTTGTCCTTCGGCTTCGTGAAGATCGCCCTCGTACTGTCGGTCTCAACGAGCTCACCCAGCAGGAAGAAGGCCGTATTGTCGCTGATTCGCGCGGCCTGTTGCATCGAGTGCGTGACGATGACGACCGTGTATTCGGTTTTGAGCTGGCAGATCAGGTCTTCGATCTTTCCCGTCGCGATCGGATCCAGGGCCGATGCCGGCTCGTCCATCAGGATCACTTCCGGGTCAACGGCCAAGCATCGCGCGATGCAGAGCCGTTGCTGCTGACCACCCGACAGTGCCAGCGCGGAGCGATCCAAGCGATCCTTGACTTCGTCCCACAGCGCAGCGCGGCGCAGGCTGCGCTCGCAGATCTCCATGAGTGCGGCGCGATCGCGTTCACCGTGAATGGTCGGGCCGTAGACCACGTTCTCGAAAATGGATTTCGGAAACGGATTCGGTCGTTGAAAGACCATGCCGATGCGGTAACGTATCGTAACGGGATCGACGTCGGCGGCATAAATGTCCTGACCGTCGAGCAGAACGTGTCCCTCGACCCGCGCGCCGGGCGTCAGGTCGTGCATTCGGTTCAGCGCGCGAATGAACGTTGATTTGCCGCAACCCGACGGGCCGATCAAGGCCATCACACGGTTTGCGGGGACGTTCAACGACGCGTTGCGGATCGCGTGAAAGGCGCCGTAATAGACGTCCAGGCGTTCGACCTGGATCTTCGTGGTGCTTGGGGGCGCGGCCGCTTCTTGCGCCGTGACGAACATTGCGCCGCCCTGTTCGGCGCTTCCCCCGAGAATGCCCGTCCGACTTAAGGAGAAACTTAACGCTTGATGCGCATGATCGGCAGGCGAATCGTGAACGCCGTGCCGCGGCCGACCATGGATTCGGCCGAGATCGTGCCCCCGTGAGCGTCCACGATCCCCTTGACGATCGCGAGTCCCAAGCCGGCGCCGCCGCTTTCGCGCGTACGCGACCGGTCCACGACGTAGAACCGTTCGAAGATGTGCGGCAGATCGCGATACGGAATCCCCTCGCCCGTATCTCGCACGCGCAACACGGCGTCGCTATCGCGCGCGTCGATTTCGATGCGAATTCGCCCGCCGTCGGCCGTATGCCGTAACGCGTTATCGATCAGATTGACGAAGACTTGCGAGAGGCGATCCGCATCGGCCTCGACGCGCACCGGCCGCAGCGTCGAAAGCTCGAGCGAAATGCCTTTGTTGCCCGCCTGTTGCTCGAAGGAGGCGACGAGGGGGCGAGCCACCTGCTCCAGATCCACGTCGCTCAGGTTCAGCTTGAGTTGTCCCGACTCGGCTCGTGCCTGTTCGAGCAGCTGACCGACGAGCGAGGTGAGCCGGTCGACTTGCGCGAGTGCCTGGGGCAAGAATAAATCGCGGGCCTCTTCTTCGGGGGCCTCCAAGACCGTTTCGAGCATCAGCTTAATTGACGAGAGCGGCGTGCGCAGCTCGTGCGAAACGTTCGAAAGAAACTCTTTGCGCGCCCGGTCGAGCCGCACGAGGCTCGTCTGATCGTCCGAGACGATGAGCGCGTGCGCCGCGCTGCCGTCATTGCCTGCCAGCGGCGATATGGCGACTCGGTACGTCCGTTGGTCGGCGGCGCCGCGTAGTACGAGCGGGGCGACCGACGCTTCGCCCGCAAGCGCCTCGGAAACGCGGCGCTCCAACTCGACGTTGCGAATCGCTTCTATCACGTGCATGCCGCCCGCGTGGCGGGCATCGAAACCGAACGTGGCTCCGGCCGCCGCATTGGCGAACTCGAGACGCAGGGCGCCGTCCACGACGATGACGCCGATGGGGAGCGCCCAGACGATCGGTTCCAAGCCGCGGTCGATTGCGCCGGGCGAATGTTGAGGCGACGACAGCGCGGCCGGCGAGGGTGCGCGCCCCCGGCGCGCCCGCAACATCCCGATGGCGATTCCGCAAGCGAATCCCGCCAGCAGCGTGACGATCGGCATCAGCGCGAGCGTCAAGCTTTGAACATGTACCCCCGGCTTCGGATCGTAAGGATGTGGCGCGGGGAGCCGGAGTCTTCCTCGATTTTTTCACGGAGCCAGCGGATGTGGACGCTCACGGTCTGCTGCTCGCCGTCGAAGTCGTAGCCCC
>JAFAXS010000016.1 GCA_019240755.1 Vulcanimicrobiota bacterium | reverse complement strand
GCGCGTAGGCCGGCGGCCACGCCGCTCGATTCGCTCGCAGGTCGTAATACGAGGCGAAGAGCGCCGCGAAGAACATCAGCTCGGACGCTAAGAACAGCACCACGCCGAGCACGAGCGGATGCGCTCGGACCGGCAACGGCGTAAGTGATGCACGGCGATTCTCTGCCGAGAGCGCCATATGAGTCTCCTACCCCTCGACCGCGCCTTCTACACCGCGCGGAGTGGGTAGAACAAGGCCGGTGGAGTGGTTGATTCATCCGGCGTCGAGCGCGGGCATCGCGATGCGGTCGGACTGGTATATCTTTATGGGCGCCGGCATCTCGGTCGCGTTAATCGTATATGGCTGCATCGCGTGGTGCCTGATCGCCTATCGCCGTCGAACTCCGGCGCAGGCGGCCCGGTTCGATGGAAATCCGCGCCTCGAAGTCCTCTACACCGCGATACCGCTCGCAATGGTGATCGCGCTCTTCGGCGTTACCTATGCGATCGAGATGCCGATCGACCGCGTCGGAAATCCGTCGGATCGCATCTCCGTAACCGCGTTCCGTTGGTCGTGGCGTTTCGAGTATCCCGGAGGCGTGTCGGTGAACGGGACGCCGGAGAATCCGCCGACGCTCTACTTGCCGATCGGGCGAACGACGGAGATCGATCTACGATCGGCCGACGTCACGCACTCCTTTTGGATTCCCGCCTTTCTCTTCAAGCGCGATGCCATTCCGGGGATGACGAATACGTTCGATCTCTCGCCGACCCGTGTCGGGCGCTTTCCCGGGCGCTGCGCGCAGTTTTGCGGCCTCGAGCACGCGAACATGACGTTTGCCGTCGCCGTCGTGCCGGACGATCGTTACCGGCGCTATCTCGCATCCAAAGGCTCGGCCGTCCCATGATCGAGTGGCTCACCACAACCGATCACAAAAAGATTGGGATCGCGTACATCGTTGCGACGCTGTGCTTCTTCGTGGCGAGCGGCATTCTCGCGATGCTGATCCGCGCGCAGCTCGCCGTTCCCGGCAACACGCTGCTCGGTGCGCACGCTTACAACGAGATCTTTACGCTGCACGGAACGGCGATGATCTTTTTCGTGATCGCGCCGTTCGGCTTAGGCCTGGCGAACTATCTGATCCCGCTGCAGATCGGCGCGCCCGACGTCGCGTTTCCGCGGCTCAACGCGATCGGGTTGTGGCTGTTCGTCCTCGGAGGTCTGACGGTCTTTAGCGGGCTCGCCACGTACGGCGGCGCCGCGTCTGCCGGCTGGACTGCCTATGCGCCGCTGAGCACGATCTTTGAAGGGACCGGCGCGGGGCAGGACCTTTGGCTCATCGGGCTGCTGCTCGCGAGCGCGTCGACCATTCTCACGACGATCAACTTGCTCGTGACCGTCTTTCTGTTTCGCGCGCCGGGGATGACCATGTGGCGCATCCCGATCTTCACGTGGGAGATCGTCGCGACGGGGCTGCTGGTGCTGATGTCGTTTCCGTCGCTCGCAGCGGTGCTGGCGATGCTGTTGATCGAGCGCCATCTCGGCGCGCATTTCTTCGACGCGCCGTATGGCGGCAATCCGATCCTCTACCAGCACCTGTTTTGGTTCTTCGGCCATCCCGAAGTCTACGTGATGATTTTGCCGTACTTTGGGATCGTCACCGAGATCATCGCGACGTTCTCGCGCAAGCCGGTCTTCGGCTACGTCGGCATGGTGATCGCCGCGTTCGCGATCGCGGGACTCTCGCTCGGCGTGTGGGCCCACCACATGTTCACCACCGGCGCGGTCAGCAATCCGTTCTTCTCGGCGGTCTCGTTTCTGATCGCGGTTCCGACCGGCATTAAGTTCGTCAACTGGATCGGGACGATGTGGAAGGGCGCGATCGAGCTGTCGGCGGCGATGTGCTTTGCCGTCGGATTCTTGCTGAACTTTCTGATCGGCGGGATCACCGGCGTCATGATCGCCTCGCCGCCAATCGACTACCAGGCACACGACAGTTACTTCATCGTGCAGCACTTTCACTATACGATCGGGGGCGGCAGCCTCTTTG
>JAFAXS010000155.1 GCA_019240755.1 Vulcanimicrobiota bacterium | reverse complement strand
ATCGCGGGACCTTCGGTCGTTCTTGGCCGCCGCAGGCCAACGGCTGCCCCTCGCCAACAATCGCCGCCATAAATAACACGCCCGACCACATCGCACGATCGTCCGCGCCGCGTCACCTAATGGCCGACGCGCATTTTCATCTCTTCGACTTCACTCAGTCGTCCGATGGATTGGCGGCTGCGGTCGAGGCGATGAACGAGGCCGGCGTGGACCACGCGATGGTCAACGGCATGGCCGTGTGCAAGAAGTGGTCTTCCTGGGATCCCGTCGAGCCGAAATATTACCTCGACGACGACTCGCGCGTGTACCCGTACTCCGCGACGGATTTCCTGGTTCACGCGCAGGTCATGTCGCTGCCCGAAGAAGAGCGCCGGCGGTTCCATCCGTTCATCTGCGGCTTCGATCCGACCGACCGCAACGCGGTCGATCACGTGAAGCGAATGCTCGCGCTATTCCCGAATTTCTGGCAGGGCATCGGCGAAATCTTCACGCGGCACGACGACCTGACGGCGCTCTCGTACGAGGAGCCGGGCCGCGCGAACCATGTCGCTCTCGACCCGATTTACTCGCTCGCGGCCGAGCTCGGCATGCCGGTCTGCGTGCACAGCGACGTCACGTCGGTCTGGGAAACGCAGAATCTAATCTATCTCAGCGAAGTGGTGGAAGCGCTGCGCAAACATCCGGCAACGAAGTTCGTCTGGTGCCACGCGGGTGTCGGCCGGCGGCTCGTCGTTCCCACGCTCGTGCAAGAGCTCCACCGTCTCCTGGCCGCGCACAAGAACCTCTACGTCGACCTTTCCTGGGTCGTCTACGACGAGTACCTCGTGCTGAACGGCCAACCCAGAAGCAACTGGCTCGAGCTCATCGAGCGGTTCCCGGACCGCTTCATGATCGGCTCCGACGTCATCGCGTCGATGACGAGTTACGTCTCGACGATGACCCGCTACTACGTGATCCTCGACGCTCTCACGCCGGAGACGGCAGCGAAGGTCGCGCGCACTAACTTCTTGGAGATCCTTCCCAAAGCGAACGTTACTGCGGCGGCTCCCACAACTCGACGGCATTCTCCTCCGGATCGTTGATCCGCGCAAAGCGCCCCGTTTCGGGGGTGTCCCACTCGGGATTCGTCGTGACTTCTATGCCGGAAGCGCGAAGCGCTTGCACTAGCGCGTCCAGAGCGTCGACGCGCAGGTTAATCATCCACTGTTTATCGCCGGCGAAGTAGTCGGTGTCGTCCGGGAAAGGCATGAAGACGGTGGGCCCGGCGCCTTGGTTCCAGAGGCCGTGTTCCTCGAGGCCGATGCCCAAGTGGGTTTGGTACCAAAGAGATAACGCGGCGGGATCCTTCGCGCGAAAGAACACGCCGCCGATGCCGGTGACTGCCATGATCATCCTCCTACACGATACGCGGCTTTTCGCGGTCGTCCGCCTTTCGACCGTTGCACGACAGGCCGTCTACGGCACCCTCGTGTTGAAACCGGCATAGAAGGCCGCCGGACTCATTGGGCGCCCTAAGAAGTTTGCGACTTCCACGTCGGGACTGTAGATGCGAGCCGGCTCGAGAATCGTTTTCCGGTAGCGCATGCCGACTGCCGGGCTTTCCAGATCGGGCGCGAACGCCGTGAACATATCCTGCGCGTATACGAGCGACCAAAGATAGACGTAGTAGCCGGCATCGTAGCCTCCCATGAGGTGAGTGAACTGCGCGGCAGGATGCGCACCCGCGGGCGTTGGGATCGGCGTATCGGCACGCGAGACCGCATACCAGACGTCGTTGACGTTTACGTTGGGACCATCTTCGTGGTAGCGCAAGTCAATGTCGGAGAACATGATTTGCGTGCTCGCCGATTGAGCGTTGCATAGTCGATCGCTCGTGCAGCGAACCGCAATCAGATTGTGAATTAACCCATCCGGCATCGGCTGGCCGGTATCTACGTTCGAGCTAATCTGCTTGAGCACGCCCGGGTCCCATGTAAAGTTTTCCAGCATCTGCGACGGCGCTTCTACGAAATCCTGATTGAACGACGAGAGCGACTCGTACGGAGCCGTCGTCAGCAGGGCCGCCATGGCGTGACCGAACTCATGGAAGAATGTTGTCACGTCCTCGTGCGTCAACAGCGCCGGCTTGCCGGCGTGCGGCGCCGGCCAGTCGCTGACGACCATCGCCGTAATCGGCGGACGCCACGAACCGTTCGCACTTCGGCGCACCGGCAAGATCGGGTCGTTGAAGGCGCCGCCCGGCTTGCCTTGGCGCGGGTAGAGGTCGAGAAAAAGCGTTCCAAGATAACGCCCGCTTTGCGTATCGGAGACCGCATACTCGATGACATCCGGATACCAGGCGCGCGCGGGTCGAACTGCCGTAAAGGTTACTCCCAAAATGCGCTGATAGATCTGCATGATTGCATCGACCACGTGCGGCGCGGGAAAGTACTGGCGCACGATGTTGCGATCCACGGCGTAGCGGGTCTTCTGCAGTTGATTGCGATAGAATGCCACGTCCCAGGGTTGGATCGTTGCGCCTTTGAGGGCGACCAATGCGGATACGTCGGCGGCGGCGTCACGTTTGAGGTGGGCGTCGAGCTGCGCGAGGAACGCATCGATCTTGGCCGGCTGCGTGACCGCGCGCGTCGCCATCTGATAGGCCGCCCAGCTGTGGTAGCCCAGAAGGTGCGCCAACCGATACCGAATCTGAATTGCTCGTTCTAGCAGCCGGATGTTGGCCGGGAATTGGATGTTCGTGTCTGCAAAGTAGACGCGCCGGCGGAGATTCTCGTTGGTTGCGTTCGCCGCGATAATGCCGTACGTGCTATCGTTCACCGGCAAAATGAGCCCGCCGCCGCCGTTGCTTTTCAGCGACGCAACGAAATCATCTGGAAGGCCCGCAATCTCTGGCTGACTGACCGTCAGTGACGTGTTGTCGTTCGCATAGTTCTGTAAATACTGATTTTGTACCGTGGCAAGTTCTTTACTCAGTGCGACGAACTGCGCGCGCGCTCGCTCGCCAAGCCCCGCGCCAGCCTGGCGATACGTATTCAGATAGAAGCGAAGCAGTGCCTTATCGGCATCGGAGCGAGCAGCCCCACCTTTCGATACGACGAGCAAGGAGCGGTAGATCGAGGGTACCGCCGTGGCTTCGCTCTGGAAGGCCGACTGATCGTTTTGACAGTCCACCGACGCATCGCGGACGGCCTTGTCGGGCGACACCTGCGAGAGGAACGTCTCCACGACGGTCGTGTCGCTTAAGTCGGCAAAGATATTCTCCAGGGGAAGCACGGTGTTATCGAAGGTCGCGACTTGATTTGCGTGCGCCAGCCGAGCGATGCCGGTTCGCGCGGCGGCGATCTGTTCCGCGCAAACCCGGCGAATCGTGGGAACGTCGAGCGACCAATTGATGACGGTCGGCGTAAAGGGCGCGAGCGTCGCTTCGGCGCGTGCGCCCCGCCACGATGATAGGTCGAGAATCGCGGCAACAAGCGCCGCGAAAGTTAACGACTTATTGCTATGCACGGCGCAACATAGGTTCGCTGCGTGCTTCGCGCTGCCTGTCCAACTGCAGGAATCACCCGGCTCGCGATAGCAGCCTGCTCACCATCCGATGACATCCGCAGTTGAGCGGCGCTCTCCGACGCTATTGGTTGCCGCCGCGACGTTGATCGGCACGTCGATCGAGTGGTACGATTTCTACATCTACGGCTATGCGGCGGCGCTGATATTTCCCGCGGTATTCTTCCCGAGATCCGATCCGTTCATGGGCCAGCTGGCATCCTACGGCATCTTCTGGGTCGGCTTTCTCGGCCGGCCGTTGGGCGGCGTCATCTTCGGACACTTCGGCGACAAGCTCGGGCGCAAAACGATGCTGATCGTGACCCTCACGATCATGGGCGTCGCGACGTTTTTGGTCGGCGTGTTGCCTGGCTACGATCGCATCGGAATTTGGGCGCCGGTGCTGCTGATCGCGCTGCGCCTCTGTCAGGGCGTGGCCGTCGGTGGAGAGTGGGGCGGCGCGGTGATCATGGCGGCGGAGCATGCGCACGCGCGCTTCCGAGGCCTGCTCGCGAGTTGCCCGCAGATCGGCGTACCGCTCGGCCTCATTCTTGCCAGCGTTATCTTCAACATCGTCACCGGCCGTTCGGCAAGCCACAACGCCACTGCGTCATTCGGCACTATCGCATGGCGCGTACCGTTCCTGCTCAGCATCGTTCTCGTCGCGATCGGTCTCGCGGTGCGCTTGAGCGTGTTGGAGACGCCGGCGTTCGAGCGCGTGAAAGCGCGAGCCGCGATCGTCGCCGCGCCGATTGCATCGGTCCTCCGGAATAATTGGAAGACGGTGCTGCTTGCGGCCGGCTCGTTCTTCGTGATCAACGGCGGGTTCTATCTGCTCACAACGCAGTTGGTCAGTTATGGGGCCGGCCCGCACTCTGTCTTGAAACTCGATCCGCGCGTGTTCTTCAACGCCAATTTGGCGGGAGCCGCGGTGGGGCTGATCTGCAACCCATTTGGAGGGTGGCTCTCGGATCGGCTGGGCCGGCGGCCGGTGTACATGGCAGCAATCGCGCTGATACTCGCCTTGGCCTTCCCCATTTACGCGCTCGTCGACACCAAAGATCCGCGCCTCATCGCGCTCGCGATCTGCCTATTCGAAATTCCCACGTCGGTCGCGTACGGCACGCTCGCCGCAATGTTCAGCGAACTCTTCGGCGCGAACGTTCGCTATAGCGGCGCGTCGCTCGGCTATCAGGGCGCCGCTATTTTCGCGGGCGGCCTGGCGCCGCTCGTCGCAACGCTGCTGCTCAAAGCATCCGGCGGCGGCTCGTGGGTGCTCGCGCTTTACCTCACCGCGATGGCGGCGATTTCATTGGTCTCGATCTATCTGATCGCCGAAACGCGCCACGTGGATATCGCGGAGACCGAGCTCCTTCCGCTCACGGCTTAGCCCCATTTCTCAAGCGGTCCAGCACTTCGCCGATATAGTCCGGCTCCCCGGCATCTTGATGTTTGCGATACTCGCGGGCGTCGAATAGCCAGTCGGGCAGCGTCGGGGGTACGCCGATCTCGTTGTTCGTCACGTCGAAGTCGAAGTGGCTGGGGGGATCGTCGTAGGTCCACAGCGCGTGCGTCACCACCCAGCACCCAACGACCTGACGGAAGTACACCGTCGCGTCCGTCGGACTGATCGGCGCGCCTGGGCCCGGCGTATACGTTCCGACGAAGTGCGCTTTCCAAAGGTCGTAGGTCGAAACGTCGATCCAAAGGTCGCGCAAATTATGTTTGCGCGGATCGCCTAGCGGCCGCAGCTCCAGGTGATAACTCGGATGACCGCCGACGTTTTCAATCGGAGGAGGCGACTTCACCAAGGCGTAGGCCGGCTGCGCAAATGCCGTCACGCGCGCGATGGTCTTCAAACCCTCAACGTCGGGCAGCATCGAAGCGCCGTTGCCCGACGCCGGCACGCGGACCGACGAACGCAACGTCCACGCGAACGGCCCCAGGAACTCAGGCAGAATCAGTGCGGGCGGCAGTTTTCCGTTGGGTGACGGATCGCTCACGTTCTCCATTCCGTCGGCGAGCC
>JAFAXS010000121.1 GCA_019240755.1 Vulcanimicrobiota bacterium | reverse complement strand
GCTGGATCCGCCTCGCGCGCGAACGCGTGTCGTTTCAAGGACTGCCGGCGCGCATCTGCTGGCTGGAGTACGGGGATCGCGCCAGGGCGGGCCTGGCCTTCAACGAGCTGGTACGCAACGGCGAGGTGAAGGCTCCGATCGTGATCGGCCGCGACCACCTGGACACCGGCAGCGTCGCGTCGCCCTATCGCGAGACGGAAGCCATGCGCGACGGCACCGACGCCGTTGCGGATTGGCCCATTCTCAACGCCCTGCTCAACACGGCGGCGGGGGCACACTGGGTGAGCTTCCATCACGGCGGCGGCGTCGGAATCGGCTATAGCCTGCATGCCGGCATGGTGGTCGTCGCGGACGGCAGCGACGAGGCGCGCGAGCGTCTGGAGTGCGTACTCACGACCGATCCCGGCATGGGCGTCGTACGCCACGCGGACGCCGGCTACGAGATCGCGATCGAAACGGCCGACGCCAAGGGCATCGATTGGCGCCTGTAGGCGCTAGTCGGTCGTTGCGATAGCCGACCGGCGGAGCGGCGCAAAAGAGCGGACGGCGCGCCCGGCGCCGGCGGCGCGCTCCCGCCGAGCGGCAGCGCGCACTCGCAGCGGCTCTTCTAAGGCCGCTGCGACGATGAGAAGAGCAATCAGAAGAAATGGGATCAGCGCGGCGCCAAACCCGACCGCGTCAGCGAAATAGTTGTGTGTGTGCCCGCCTAACATTCCGTTTCCAGTCCCCTAGCCGACAGGTTCATACCATGCAAATAGACTCCGAAAGCAGCGGCATGGTTTCACACCTTTTTGAGAGCGGCTCCGCCGTTATTCCTTAGAATTGGGACTGAATGCCGAAGCTGCGGCGGGCAGCGTAAGGCCGTTGGTGATGCTGTATAGGTACGTAACAGCGCTCGGGCTATAAGAGTAGACGTCAAGCTTAGCATATGGGGATCTGCAGGGCGCCTCGGCCACGATAAACTTGTTGGAGCTTCCGTCGAGGTGACCGAAAGGAGTGCCGCAGCCCTTGAGTGCGAAGGGGCCGCCTACAACCGTGCACGCTGGATTGCAGCCCGAATAGACGGTTAAACCTGGAGAGGCTGAAGCGTCAATTACGACGAGGTTACCGTTGGCATCGATGTCTATGCCGCCCGGCGTAGAGCGTTGAAACCCGGTCGCGACGACTCCCTTGCCCTGGCAATGTGCGAAGTAGACGAGTGCGAAGCCGTTAATCGGATGGTATCTCTCTGCGGAAGCCCAGCAATCGCCATTCGGTGCAACCGCCACGCCGAAGAGATAACCTGACCCAAGGCCCAGGCTTAAGTGACGCGTGCAGCCGCCCGAGAGCGTGCAGACGGCGACGCCGGGCAACTGTGGAGATATTGTGTAGTATCCCGCCACGATCGTTGTGCCGTCGCGGCTGGTCACGTCTGTGAAGGCCTTCCCGAACGGATCAGCGATTGTGCCCAGCTTTGGCCCGCATAACCCCGGACCTTTGAAGACGGTAATGGTATTAGCGCCTCCGTCGGCGACAAGCAAGTCGCCGTTACGATCGACGGCAATGTCGCTTCTGCTGAGGTCGTTGAAAGAACCAACGCTGCATACCGGCGGCCCGTTCGACCTGTCGTTAAATGGATAGCCGTTAACAACGCTCCCGCTTGCGACGGCATAGATGCCAAACGTTGCCGTATTCGGGCCCGCCCCAGCGCGCATCTTGGCCAAGATTTGGCTCGATCGCAACTCGACCGGCGAGCCGTACCCGCTCGAGCAAGCGAGAAGTGAGCCCGTTAGCAGCGTTGCAGTCAGTAACGCAACGGCGAAACGCATAATTTAGCTCCTTTGCTGACCTTGCTCCAAGGCGGGGCAGGGCTGCATGGTTTCTGGTAGCTACACAACGCACCTGTCGCGCAATTTGAGCAGATTGTCTCTAACCGTCGGCCCGGCCACCATTCCAAAGGTCAAGGTATCGCGGTTGGCGGATGAACCGCAGTGTGGCGGAACGGCAGAGGCTGCAAATTCGGGCCGGGGCGATCGTTACGTGCGATACCGAAGCGCCGCAAAACGGCATCACGTTTGACGCTTTGGGCCGTCTCGATGATGCCATCGTCCTTGTAGAAGAAGGCCGAGTCACCGCAATCGACCCCCTGTGTCACCCTGAGCCTGTCGAAGGGTGGCGGGGAGGCGAAGGTCCGACTCTTGATCTCCGCGATTGCGTCATCTTCCCAGGCTTTGTAGATGCGCACGCTCATCCGCTGTATGCCGGTAACCGTGAGCCCGACTTCGCCGCTCGAATCGAAGGCGCGAAGCCGCCGCAAGGCATGCTCTATACGATCGAGCAGACTCGCCAGGCCCTCCTCGATCCGGATGAGTTCTACGATGGAACGATTCGCCCACGTTTGCAGATGATTCTGGCGCACGGCACGACGACGCTGGAATGCAAGAGCGGCTACGCGCTGCACAAACCGGGCGAGGCGGCGCTGCTCGATCTCATCGTGCGGCATCAGAACGATCCGGATATCCCACAGCTCGTCGCAACATTCTTGGGCGCCCACGCGCTGCCGCCGGAGTTTACGCACGAGGATCGCTTCGTCGACTACTTGATCGACCAAGTGATCCCGTCGGCGGCCGCGCATGGCGCGGCCTACGCCGACGCGTTCTGCGAGCCGGGATTCTTCTCGCCGAAGCAGACGCACCGCTATCTCGAGGCCGCGCGCAATAGCGGCATGCGTCTACGCGTGCACTGCGACGAGATGGCCTACGGCGCCGCGGCGAAGATGGCGGCGGCGATCGGCGTAGATGCCGTGGATCACTGTAACTTCATAACCGAAGCCGATGTGAACGCCATTGCGGAAAAAGACATCGTCACCGTCGCCTGCCCGGCGACGATCGCCTATCTCGATCTGCCGCAGCGCGCGCCGGTTCGCGCCCTGCTTGAAAAGGGGGCACGAGTAGCGCTGGCGAGCGATTATAATCCCGGAACGTCGCCGTGCTTCAATCTTCAGACCGTCGCGTACTACGGGAGAAGGCTCTTCGGCCTGACCGCGGCGGAAGCGCTCTACGGAGTAACGCTCGCGGCGGCGCGTTCGCTTCGCACGAATGCCGGCAGGATCCGCATCGGTGATCCGGCCGACTTCGTCGCGCTACGCATCGGCGATCCCAACGAGTT
>JAFAXS010000133.1 GCA_019240755.1 Vulcanimicrobiota bacterium | reverse complement strand
TACGCGATCTTTCTTGCCGGCTTCTTGATGCTGACCGGACGGTGCGCGGACATCTACGGACGCTACCGCTTCTTTATCGTCGGGCTCGTGGTCTTTACCGTCGCGTCGTTCTTGGGCGGGTTCGCGCGCAACGGCGCGTTTCTCATCACGATGCGCGCGCTGCAAGGGCTCGGTGCGGCTCTGGTCAATCCGGCCGCGCTGGCCATCGTGTTATCAATGTTCGAATCGGGTCCGGCGCGGTCGCGGGCAATTGCGCTCTGGGGCACGGTCGGAAGCGCCGGAGTGGCGGCCGGAATGCTCTTCGGCGGGGTGCTCGTGCAGTATCTCGGGTGGCGTTCCGTGCTGTACGTAAACGTTCCGGTCGCCGTGGCGATCCTCGTCTTGGCGCCGATGTATCTGCCGCGCGACGCGGGGGATCCGCGGCGCCCGAAGCTCGATGTGTCGGGCGCCCTCCTATTGACGTCCGCCTTGGTTACGTTCGTCTACACCATCGAGGCGATTCCGCTGCGTGGCGTCGCTTCGTTGCAAACGCTCGCCGGAATCTGCGCGACGCTGGTGCTTGCGGCTGCCTTCGCGCTCGTGGAGCGTCGCGCCGCCGAGCCGATCTTGCCGCGCCCGCTCTTCAGCTACCCCGATCTGCTGTCGGGGGCGTGGGTCGTGATGCTGCAACCCATGTCGTACGCCGGCATTATGGTCTTTGCATCGGTGTACGTTCAGCGCGTCGCGGGATACTCGCCTCTCGCGGCCGGCTTAGCGTTTTTACCGTCGTCGTTGATTATATCGTTCGTCGCGGCGCCCTTGACGATGCCGATTGCGCGTGCGATCGGCGTGCGAAGCATGTGCATCGCGACGGGCGCCGTGATGATTGCGGGCGAGGCGATCCTGCTCTTTATCAAGCCCGGATCTCCCTTCTGGGCGATCGTCCTGCCGGCGACGTGTATCGGAGGCTTTGGCGGCATGCTTGCCTATCAGGGCGGCATGATTGCCGGGCTGGCGCACGTTGAGGACGCCGATGAGGGCAGCGCTTCGGCGGCGCTGAGTTTCGCGCTGCAACTCGGAATCGGCTTCGGCGTTGCGATCGGGGCCGCCGTCGCGGAGATGCGGTCCGCTGCCGCGCTGCGCGCGGGAGCAGATCCAGTCGCCGCGCTGGACGCCGGATTACACGCCTCGTTTTGGGCCTCGATCGCGCTTGGGGCGTGCATGCTCGTCGCCGCCGCTGCGGGATTACGCCATGCGGCCCGCGCCCAAATCCCGGCGCGCCACTACGTGCCGTTCGGCAAGCTGCACCACCGGATCTCCGTCACGCCGTGACGTGGAGGCGCTGATCGATGCGCTGCGCGGCGCAGCGTCGGTCCTCGTGTTGAGCGGCTCCGGTATGTCCGCGGAAAGCGGATTGCCGACGTTTCGCGGCGTTGGCGGCCTTTGGCGCGAGCGCCGCGTCGAGGAGCTCGCGTCAGCCGAAGGCTTCGCTGCCAATCCGCAGTTAGTGTGGACCTGGTACAACGAACGATTGGCCGCGCATCGGCGCGCGCAACCCAACGCGGGCCATCACGCGTTGGCGCGGCTCGAGCAGGCACTGCCCGACTTCACCCTCGCGACCCAAAACGTCGATTCGCTGCACCTGCGCGCGGGTTCGCGCAACGTCGTCGAGCTGCACGGAGATCTGCGCGGGGCGCGCTGCACGCGCTGCGATGCGCGCCGCTCGTTGGCCGAGCGGGGATTGCCGCTGGGCGAAATCGAGCACGAGTGCGGAGGGCGCTTTCGCCCCAACGTCGTCTGGTTCGGTGAATCGCTTCCGATCCACGCGTGGCGCACCGCCGAGGCCGCCGCGCGGCGCGCCGACGTCATCCTCGTCGTCGGAACGAGCGCGGTGGTTTATCCCGCGGCGGCCCTCGCAACCGGCTACAACAAAAACGCCTTCCTGGCGGAGATCAATCCGGAAGCGACCACGATCAGCGGCGCAGCTCGCTGCGTTCTACGGATGCCTGCGGCACGAGCGCTGCCGGCGATTGCCGACGCCCTCGCGTAAACATCCAGTACACCGGCAGTCCCGAAATAAGGATGACGAGGCCGAACATCGTTTCCGGCGTCGTGATCATGACGTCGCCGACGACGCCCCACGCCACAACGAGGAAGAGTAATGTGGTCACGGGATGCCCCGGCATTCGGATGGTCGGCCGAGGAGCGGCCGGGTCGCGAGCGTCGCGATTGCGAAAGACGATCAGCGCGATTGCGGCCAATCCGAAGAAAATATAGTCGATGCACGTCACATAGTTCAAAATCCGCTCGTACGGCAGGAACGAGATCAGGAGCGCGATCAGGCCTTGCACGACGATTGCGATCACCGGCGCGTGCGTCTTCGGGTTTACCCATGCCAGCTGCTTGAAGAACGTGCCGTCTGCGGCCATCTGAAAATAGACGCGCGGCGACGTCAGTATTTGATTGCTCAAAAAACCCAAGGTCGAGAGTGCGATCACCGCTGCCATTATCTGCAGTCCGACGGGCCCGAACGCGAGCCGCGCGATCGCCGAGGCCGGCGTGCTCGTCGCGGCGAGCGCATCGACCCCGAGCGCGCGCAGGCAGACGGCGTTGACGGCTAGGTACAGGACGACGACCGCGACGACGCCGGCGATCATGCCTCGCGGCAGCGTCACCTGCGGTTCTTTCAACTCCGCCGTCATAAAGCTCGACGTCTGCCAGCCGCTGTAAGCGAACAGGACGGGAACCATGGCCAGGCCGATAGCGGCAAATGCGCCGCCGGCCAATACGTTGGGCGGAGCCGCGGCCGGCGTGGCGTGCGGAGCAATCAGGCCAACGGCGATGAACCCGCCGATCGCGAGAATTTTGAGGATCATGAAGAGGTTCTGGGTCGTCGCCCCCGTCCGAACGCCCAGCGCGTTGATCGCGGTAAACAAAATGATGACGGGCGCGGCGACGAACATGCTCTTGACCTGCAACCCGGTAAGGGGCGCAAAGTACTTTGCGAACGTGACCGCCGCCGCCGCCGCGCCGCCGCTCTGTGAGACGAGCAACAACGTCCAGCCGTACATGAAGGCCAACGATGGGTGGAAGGCCTCCTTGATGTAGGCGTAGACTCCACCGTCGTGCGGCCGTCGCGCGGCGAGCTCGGCGAAAACTCCACCGCCCAGGAGCACGACCAAACCGCCGATGGCCCACACGAGCATCACCAACGATCCGCTGTGAACGAACCGCGCAACGACCGACGGGTTCATGAAGATGCCCGACCCGACGATGCCGCCCATCACGATCAGGGCGGCATCCCGCACGCCGAGACGCCGAAGAAGCCGCGCTTGCGTAATGCGGTGCGTCATCCGCAGCTTAGCCTGCCCTGAGCTTGTCGAAGGGCGAATGATGCGCCGGTATCGTGCGCGAACAGATGCGGCATGTTGTTGATTGCTGGGTTCTTGCTGGGCGCGCTGCAGTCCGTCGTAGCGCAAGCTCCTCCGGAAGCGCCGCCGCCGATGCCTCCGGTGCCGTTAGAGAACGGCGCGTGTCTCGATTCGCTGCGGGCGGTGCCGAAGGTGCTCCAGTCCCCCGCCGCCCGATCGTCGCAAATCGTGCGGATCGACGAAGTCGTTTCCACGGCGACGATGATGCCGAATCAAGTCATCGGCTTCCTCTACACGACGGCCGACGGCTCGACCTGGCTCGGTCAGCGCAGCCTGCAGTACATCTCGCCCGCGAGCGCCGGCGCCGTCAATCAAATTCTCGCTTCGACGCACATGCCCAATGAAAACGTCAGCGAGTTTCCCCCCGAGAGCCGTTATGGCGTACCCACCCGATATCCGCGCTTCTTCCAAGTGAGAATCGCGCCGGGCGCGATGGAGGCGCTTCGTTTCCGGCTGCAGCCGTGCGTTGCGTGGCCGCCCGGTCGCGCATTGCCGGATCCAATGCTCTGACCAAGCGACTCGCGCATCCGGCGGCTCAGCCAGAGGGTTAAGAGAGCCGATGGAGTTCGTTGCACGGACTCGCCTCGCCGCCTTTGCTCCCAACGCCGACGTGCTCGTGGACGAAGAGCAGCAGGCAATCAGGGTCGTTATCGAAGTGGCCGGCGCCGAAGCCGAGTCCCTGCAGTTCGGTTTTGACGGACGGTCGCTGGTCATCGCCGGACGCCGGCGAAAGCCACGGCAAATTCGGCAGGGCTCCTTTCTGCAGAAGGAGATCGCGTACGGCGATTTCGTAAAGCGCATCCGGTTGCCGGTCTCCATTAACTGTAACGAGGTTTCGGCGACCTATGAAGAGGGTCTGCTCACGATCGTCGCGCCGATCGAGCCGGGCGCCTATCTGACGACCCAAAAGAGTGAGCTCCATCTCGTCATCACCAGAACGCATTCGTAAGGACTATGCCGCAAGAAACAAATACGCCTGACGCCCAACCCACTACCATCGGCATCCTGCCGATGCAAGAGGCCGTGCTCTTTCCACACACCGTGATTCCGCTCGCGGTCGTGAAGAAGCCGGGCATTGCTCTCGTAGAGGAAGCGCTGCGCGAAGGCAAGCCCATCGGCTTGACGGTGTTGCGCGATCGTGAGGTGGAAGATCCCGGGCCGGACGATCTGCACCGCATCGGCACGATCGGCGTGATTCAGAAGATGCTCAAGGTACCGGACGGAACGCTGCGCTGCATCATCGCCGGCCAACAGGTCTTCCGGATTGATGAATTCACGCAGTTGTCGCCGTACATGACGGCAACGTTTACCGAGCTGCCCGATACGACGGTCGAAAACGAGGAGCTCGTGGCGATGCAACGCAACCTCGCCGGGCTCTTCCAAAAGTTGCTGTCGTATCTTCCCCAAGCGCCGCGCGAGATGGAGATGGAGGTCGCCAACATCACCGATCCGGCGGTGCTCACGTACTTCGTGGCGTCTACCATGCGGTTGGAAACGGCGGATCGCCAGGCTCTACTGGAGGAGCGCGACACCGCCAAGCGCATGCGCAAGCTCACGCTGCTGCTCACCAAAGAGCTGGAAGTGGTCGAGCTGGGTCACAAGATTCAAAGCGACATCCAACGCGAGATGGAGAAGAACCAGCGCGAGTTCTATCTGCGCCAGCAACTGCGCGCGATTCAAGAAGAGCTCGGCGAGGCCGATCCGCAGCAGGCCGAGGCCAACGAGCTGCGCTCGAAGATCGACGAGGCCTCGATGCCGCCGGACGTCAAGAAAGCCGCGGATCGCGAGCTGGAGCGACTATCCCGCGTTCCGCAGGCGAGCCCCGAATACAGCGTAATCCGAACCTATCTCGATTGGCTCGTGACGTTGCCGTGGAAGACGGAGACGACCGATCACATCGACATCGCGCAGGCGCGAAAGATTCTGGACGAAGACCACTACGATCTGGACAAGATCAAGGATCGAATCATCGAGTACTTGGCGGTCGGAAAGCTCAAGAAGAAGCTGAGCGGTCCGATTTTATGCTTCGTCGGGCCGCCGGGCGTCGGGAAGACCTCGCTCGGACAATCGATCGCACGCGCTATGGGGCGTAAGTTCGTGCGGCTATCGGTCGGCGGCGTTCGCGACGAGGCCGAAATCCGCGGCCATCGGCGGACGTACATCGGCGCCATGCCGGGCACGATCGTCCGCGCGGTCCGGGACGCCGGCACGCGCAATCCAGTTATGATGATCGACGAGATCGACAAGGTCGGGGCCGATTTCCGCGGCGATCCGCAGTCGGCGTTGCTCGAAGTGCTCGATCCCGAGCAGAACAACAACTTCCGCGACCACTACCTCGATCTGCCGTTCGACCTTTCGGCGGTGCTCTTTATCTGCACCGCCAACACGCTCGATACGATCTCGCCGCCGCTGCGCGATCGCATGGAGATCATCACGCTCTCCGGCTACACCGAGTTCGAAAAGCTGCAGATCGCCAAGCGCTATCTTCTGAAGAAGCAACGGGCAGCGAACGGGCTGCGCGACACGCAAGCCCAGATCAGCGATTCCGCGATTCGCGCCATCATCAACGATTACACGCGCGAGGCGGGCGTGCGCAATTTGGAGCGCGAAATCGGCACCGTCTTCCGAAAGGTCGCGCGCAAGATCGCGGAGGATGCGCGGTACAAGGGGCGCATCAAGCCGGAGAATCTCGCCGAGTACCTTTCCAAGCCGAAATTCTTCAACGAGGTGCGAAAGCGCGTCGCGTCGGTCGGCGTCGCGACGGGAATGGCGTGGACGCCCGTGGGCGGCGACATTCTCTTCATCGAGACGCAGGCGATGCCGGGAACCGGCAAACTCGTGCTCACCGGCCAACTGGGCGACGTGATGAAGGAGAGCGCGCAGGCTGCGGTCTCGTTCTTGCGCTCGCGTTCCGCAGAACTCGGATTGTCGGAAGACTACTTCGCCAAGCACGATATCCACATTCACGTCCCGGCCGGTGCGACGCCGAAGGATGGTCCCTCTGCCGGAATCGCGTTGGCAACTTCGATTGCGTCGATGCTCAGCGGGATCAAGGTCGATCCCAATCTGGCGATGACGGGCGAGATTACGCTGACGGGGCAAGTGCTGCCGGTCGGCGGCGTCAAGGAAAAAGTGCTCGGTGCAAAACGCGCGGGAATTCTGAAGATCCTACTGCCGCGCCGCAACGAGATGGATCTCGACGATATACCCAAAGAAGTGCGCGACACGATGACGTTCGTGCCGGTAGACGAGTTGTCGGAAGTGCTCTATCATGCGCTGGGCAAGCGGCTTATCTCGCCGGTGCCGCTGGGCGACCAGGCGAAAGTGAGCAACGTCGTCCCGCTGCGCAGGCCTTCTTCCGGCAACGCTCGGCGCCGCAACGGCGTCCTGAAACGCGTGCGCGATCGGAAGACGCGAATTAAGCGCTAACCGGAGACACTGCCACCGGTAAGCATCGCGGGCGCGCGGCGCCCGCACGACCCTTGACTGCGAACAGGCCGGGTGCTAGGCTGGCCTGACAAGGAGGCAGGCCGTATGCGATGCCGTCTATCTCTTTCTTACACTGCCGCTGTGATTGGCATGGCGCTTTCGGGTTGCAGCGGCCCAGTAAACTCAGCAAGCACCATGCCCGCCGCTACGGTGCTTCCGGCACAACGATCGCTGGCACTTCGCGCAGCGGCCTACACTGCGCCGCGGGCTCTCTACGTGCTCGATAAAGCGACCGGGCTCGTCGACGTACTGAAGAACAAGAGCTACGCCGAAATCGGCTCGATATCGGACGGCGGCACGCCTTTTGGCGTCGCCTTGGATCGCAGCGGAAACGTTTACGTTGCCAACACCGCCGGTAGGATCGACGAATTTCCTCCAAACTCCAACACGCCCTCGTTTACGTACAATGCCGGCATGAGCTCAGCGTTCGAGGTGACGGTAGACAACCATGGCGACGTGTTTGAAGTCGATAAGTCATCGATAAACGAGTATTACCAAGGTGTCAATCAGGTCTTATACACCTGTTCCATTTCCCCGTTCCCTAGCGGCATTGCCGTGGACTCCAATAATGACGTATTTGTTGGCGTCGGGGGATCGGATCAAATTCTGGAGTTCGTTGGCGGTTTGCGGGGCTGCAACCCTACGGTACTCGGGGTGAGTATCCAGGCGTACGGCATGGCGGTAGACAAAGCGGGAAATCTTGTTGTCTGCGGGCCCGGTACCGTAGACGTAATCGCTCCTCCTTACACGAGCGTGACGCGAACTATCGGTTCAGGTTGGGTATCACCCTGGACCGTCGCAATTAGCAGAGATAACAAGTACGCGTTCGTGACCGACATCAACGATAGCAGAGAAGTGGTCCAGGTCGTAAACTACCAGACGGGCGCGAACGTAACCACGCTCGGTGGCGGAAACGGTTTGGTTCAGCCTATCGCGGCGGTCGATGGACCAAACGCGGTCTACTAAGAGATGCACTCTCGCTTGGAGTTTTCCATGACGAGGCAGGCATAATGCACAATCGACTGTCCATTGTTTCTGCTGCAGCGGCAATCGCGGTACTAGTACCAGGTTGCAGCCCAGTTCAAATCGCAAGTCCGATGCTGCCTAGTCGCGGCGCGGCGACGCTGCGCAGTTCAGATCTCTTGCAATCTTTGCGGCCAACGACGGCGAAACGCCCGCAAGTGATCTATATCGGGGATTACACCTACAGCGAGGTAAAACTGCTGCACAACAAGACGTACCAGGACGTTGGCGTGATTCAAAATGGCGTCTCCGGTCCGATCGACGTCTTTCTCGACAACAGGGCACGCCTATACGTGGCGAACTATGCCGGCGCCAACGTTACGGAGTATGCACCTGGAAACACTGGCGGTCCGATCTTCACGTATAGCGCCGGAATGACCAAGCCGCTCGCCGTCACCGTGGACACATATGGGAATGTTTTCGAGGCCGATACTAACGGCCGGTTAAATGAGTTCTTTCAGGGCCAGGATGTGGACGTGGCGAGCTGTTCGGTAGGGAACCCTGTTACGGGCGTTGCCGTCGATTCGAATGGCGATGTATTCATTTCATTTTCAGTGGGGAATGGCGCGCAACTAGCGGAGTATGTCGGCGGACTCCAAACCTGCTCTGAATCTGTTCTTCCAGTATCGCTGCCCGCCGCCGCTGGACTGGCGCTCGATAATAACAGCAATCTTCTAGTCGCGAGCAATAGCAACGTTGCCGTCATCGCTCCTCCATACACCACCGTAACGTCGACGATAGGATCCTTTGCCTTCGCCAGAGATGTGAGGCTGAACAAGACAAACACCCTCGCATTTGTAAGCGATCGTTCGACCGGTGAGGTAACGATTCTGAACTATCCCGGCGGAACCACCGTTAAGGTGCTCGGCACGGCAAACGGAATTCTTTTTGCCGAAAGCGCTGTGGACACGCCCAACGCGGTTTACTAAGGCTCCTAAAGCACCTCGATTCCGGTGCCTTCGCGAACGTCGCCAACGACCGCTGCGAGAGCGCCGCTACTTTCTAGATCGCGTATCAACTCATTGACGCGTTGCGGCGCGACGCTGACCAGTAAGCCGCCCGAAGTTTGAGCGTCGGAGAGGCCGATACGGACGGCCTCGGCTACGGTCGATGCAAAATCGGTAAACGCCGCGTGTGTCTCGGCGTTGTGGCGCGTTCCGCCCGGCACGGCGCCGCGGTCGATCAACTCCAATACGCCCTCCATAAACGGCACCTTACTCGAATCGAAGACAAGCAGAACTCCCGACGCGCGCGCCATGTTGATCGCATGACCGAGTAAGCCGAAGCCCGTGATGTCGGTTGCGGCGTGCGCACCGGCAGCGAGCATCGCCGTTGCGGCGCGATCGTTGAGCGTGGTCATCCAGCGGATTGCCTCGTCGAGATCGCGATCCTCGATGAGGCCACGCTTGCGTGCCGTCGTGAGCACGCCGGTGCCCAGCGGTTTCGTCAGCACCAACACGTCGCCCACGCGCGCTCCGGCGTTCGTCACGATCTTCGTGGGATCTACGACGCCGGTTATCGCCATGCCGTACTTCGGCTCCGTGTCCTTGATGGTGTGGCCGCCGACGACCGCGACGCCTGCCGCGCGGGCCACCGCATTGCCGCCTTCCAAGATGCGCGCGAGGATCGCGAGATCCAAATCTTCGGGGAACGCGACAATGTTGAGCGCCGAGAGCGGACGTCCGCCCATCGCGTAGACGTCGGAGAGCGCGTTCGTCGCCGCGATGCGGCCGAAGTCGTACGGATCGTCGACAATCGGCGTGAAGAAATCGACCGTCTGCACGAGCGCCGTCCCGTTCTCCAGCAAGTAAACGCCGGCGTCGTCGTTCGTGCCGTAACCGACCAGCACGCGATCGTTGGTTGCGGGTGAAACGCGTTGCATCACGCCGTGCAGTTCCGCCGCGCCAAGCTTCGCCGCACACCCCGCGCACGAGGAGAGTTCCGTTAAGCGGATGCGTGCGACGTCCATCGAAGGGGTATTCGATGCCGAGACAGTTGTTGTTCCTCCCGGGACCGGTCAGCGTGGCGCAGCCGGTCACCGAGGCGCTCGCGCGACCGCTGATCGACCATCGCGGTCCCGAGTTTGCCGAACTCTTGACCCGCATCACCGAGGCGCTGCGGCCGCTCTTCGGTACGCGCAACGACGTGATCGTGCTCGGGAGCTCGGGAACGGGGGCGCTGGAGACCGCAGTTGCCAACACGCTCTTTCCGGGCGATCTCGTGCTCTCGTGCGGCGTCGGCTTCTTCGGCGACCGTTTCGCGACGATCGCACAAAACTACGGCTGCGAAGTTGAGCGGTTGGAGACACCGTTAGGTAGCGCGCTCGATCTTCAGGCGTTGGCTGACCGCCTGCGCAAGGACGCGCGACACCAAATCGCCGCCGTGCTGCTCACGCACAACGAAACGTCCACGGGCGTCACCAACGACATGGCAGCGCTCGCGCCGGTTCTGCGGTCGCACGGCGCGCTGACGCTGGTCGATTCCATCAGCGGCATCGGCGCATCGGAGTTCCGCATGGACGAGTGGGGATACGACGTCGCGGTCACCGCCTCACAGAAGGCGTTCGCGGCGCCGCCGGGCGTTTCGATGATCGCGTTGAGCGATCGGGCATGGGAGCGAAGCTCCAAAGTCCGCGCACCGCGCTTCTATTTCGATCTCGCCGCCGCGCGGAATGCCGCGCGGCTCGGCCAGATGCCCTGGACTCCGCCGATCTCGATACTCTTCGCGCTCGACGAAGCGCTGCGCCGCTACCACGCGGAAGGCGCGCACAACGCGTACGCACGCCATGCCCGCTACGCCGCGGCGGTTCGCGCGGCCCTCGAGCGGCTCGGCTTTACGATCTTCTCGCAGTCCGGCGCGCACTCGCCCACCGTCGTGGCGGCGACGCCGCCGGCGGAAGTAGACGTTCCCGATTTCTTGCAGCGGCTGCGCAACGAGTACGGGATCGTGCTGTCGGGCGGGCAGGGATCGCTGGCGCGCAAGATCGTGCGCTTCGGGACCATGGGCGACGTCGGCGAGCGGGATATTCTCGCCGCGCTCGCGACGATCGAGCTCGCCTTATTGCAGATGGGGATCGCGGTCGAGCCGGGCACGGGCTGCGCCGCCGCGATCGAAGCCTTCGGCGGTCGCGTTACAAGTGGTGTCGCCTGAAGTACGGCATCACGAATGGGCGGGCAAACCAAGGAATCGTCGAGAGAATCGCGTCGTCGATCGGCCCGTCGTAGGTCACGAAGTAGGGCGCGAAACGCGAATCGTGCAAGCCGGCTCGGATATCGGGCGAGAGCGGGAAGAACAGCGCCACGAATAGCACGAGCCACAACAGGACCGCTCCCTTGATGAATCCGATCAGCGCTCCGCCGATCGCGTTGCCGATTCCCAGCACCGGCAGCTTGGCGATCGCGCCGAGCAGACGCGCGACGATCAAGATGACGACGTAGGTGACGAGGCCCGTCGCGAACATGCCGACGACGTGCGCGGATCCGGGACCCAACTTGCTGACGCCTTCGATCTGCGAATCGAAGCTGCCGTTGTAAAACCACGGCGTGACTAAACCCGCCGTCACGGCGACCGCGCCGCCGAGCTCGGAGACGAAGCCCCGCGAATATCCCTTGAGCGCTGCGATTGCCAAGATGGCGACGATGATGATGTCGGGCCAAGCGAATCCCCCGATCACGCGCGCAGCGTCGCTCCGAACTCTTCCTCGAGCGCGCGCACGACGGCCGCCACGGCCGCATCGGCCTCTTCGTCGGTGATCGTCGCGTCGAAGCGCTGAAGCGTCATTCGCAGTGCAAGGCTCTTTCGGCCCGCAGGCACCTGCGCGCCGCGATACTCATCGAAGGCGCTGACCGCCGTCCCCAGCGGCGCAAGCCCTCGCGCGACGGTTGCTTCGACGGCAGCCGCCGCGACGCCGATATCGACGACGATCGCCAGGTCGCGATAGGTGGATGGAAACTTCGACGGTACGCGATAGCGCGGCGGCTGGTAGGGCGGTAGCGCTCCAAGGTCGAGCGTGCACAGATAGACGTTGCGCGCCAGTTCGAAGGCGTTGCTCAATCGGGGATCGACGCACCCGAGCGACCCCGCTTGCGCGTCTGCGATCGAAAGAGTCGCGCTCTTACCAGGATGCATGCCGAACACCGTTGCGGCCTGTACCGTCAGACCGTGTCCCGTGACCCGGCGCACGAGCGCCTCGCAGTCGCCCTTGAGCTGCAAGAAGGCGTCGTCGCGCCAGGAATCCGCCGCGGCGTCGGCGGCGAATCCGAACGTCGCCACGGTTCGTTCGCGCAACTCGCTTCCGTCGCGCGAAAAAATTTGCCCGATTTCGAAAATGCGCTCGTTCCCGGGGTGTGCCGACAGATACTCGAGCAAACCGGGGAGCAGCGACGCGCGAAGAAAGCGCTGCTCTTCCGAGAGCGGATTGAGCACCTCAATCGGTTCGGCCTCCGGCGTCAGTCCGGCCCGCGCCACCCTGTCGCTGCGGCGGCGTCCGTGCAGCGATAGCGTGATGACTTCACGGTAGCCGAGCGCGGCCAACGTCTGTGCCGTGCGGCGGTCCAGATCGAACGCGTCGCTCGAAACGCCGTGAGCGGGCACCGGCGGCATGCTCGCCTCGATCCTCTCGTATCCCTCGATGCGCGCGATCTCTTCGATTAGGTCGATCGGCGCGCTCACGTCCCGTCGCCACAGCGGCGGCGTAACGGAGAGTGCCTCGTCAGCGGCCTCGACGGTACATCCGAGCGCGCGCAGATGCTCCGTAATGCGCTCTCGGGGGATCGTGAGTCCAAGCACGCGTGCAACTTCGCCGAGGCGCAGCACGATCGGCGATGCCGGCGCGACGCGAGCTCCATAGTCTCGGGGAGCGAACGCAGTTGCTCCCAATTCGGTGAGTAACTGCGCGGCGCGCGAGGCGCCGAAATCCGTGAGGGCGAGCGGAAGCGATTTTTCGTGGCGCGTGGAGGCCTCCGACCGCAATGCCAGAGCCTTGCTCGTGCGGCGAACGCGCGCACCGTTGAAGTTGGCCGCCTCAACCAGGATCGAGTTGGTGGACGGAGCGACCTCGGCCACGCTCGCGCCCATGATGCCCGCCAGGCAGAGCGTTTGCCGTTCGTCCGCGATGACCAGCGCCTGCGCGGTCAGCGCGCGCTCCACGCCGTCGAGCGTTACGACGCGTTCGCCGTCGCGCGCATCCCGAACCCGCAGCGAGCCGTGGATGGCCGCGGCGTCGTAAAAGTGCAGCGGCTGTCCCGTCTCGAGCATCACGTAGTTCGAGACGTCCACGAGGGTATTAATCGGCCGTTGACCCGCCAGCGCGAGCCGCACGCGCATCCACGCCGGAGCCGTACCGGCAACGACGCCGTTGAAACGCTGGACGACGAAGCGCCGGCAATCCGGCGAGTCCAAAACGACGTTCGGACGTTCACCGGCGGCCTCGTCGCCTTCGCCCGGATTGCGTGCGGACGGCGCGTCGAGCGCAACGCCGTACGAGGACGCCAACTCGCGTGCCAAACCGAGTATCGAAAGGGCATCGGGGCGATTCGCCGTGATTTCGACCTCGAGAACGTCATCGGCCAGACCGAAGAGATTGACGACATCGCTGCCGGGCACCATGCCGGAATCGAACTGCAGAATGCCGTCCTCGAACCACTCTGCCGGCAGCGCGAGCTCGTCGGCCGAGATCAACATCCCTTCCGACACGACGCCGCGCATCGAACGGCGCTCGATCCGTAACGCCGGAAGTTGCGCGCCGATCGTTGCGACAGCGATGCTCTGACCCGCCGCGACGTTGGTAGCCGCCGTCGCGATCGTCAGCGGTTCGCCGGCGCCGACCTCCACGCGCGCGATCGCGAGTCGATCGGCATTGGGATGCTTGCCCAGCTCGACGATTCGTCCTCCGACGACGCCGCTAATCCGAGGGCGTCGCTCGATCTCCTCGACGGGAAATCCCAGCATCGCCAAGCGGCTCGCGATCTCGGACGAGTCGCGCGGTAACGCGACGAAGACTCGCAACCAACTTATCGGTACGCGCACGCGGGATCGTCCTGACTCAACTTAGTGCAACGAGAAAATCGGGATCGCTTGTGACGAAGCGACGGATGTCGTCTACATCGTACAGCGCGAGGCCGAGTCGCTCGGCACCGAAGCCGAATGCCCAGCCGGAATACGTTTCGGGATCGTACTGCACTTCCCGCAGCACGTTCGGATGCACCATTCCCGCGCCGCCGAGCTCGATCCATCCCGATCCCCCGCACATGCCGCAGCGCGTACCTTGCGGCGCGCCGGCGCCGGAACACTTTGGACAGGTCGTGTCGACTTCCGCGCTCGGTTCGGTAAACGGAAAGTACGACGGGCGAAAGCGAACTTTTTGGCGACGTCCGAACAACTCGCGGCAGAGTCCCTCGAGCATCCCCTTGAGATGGCCGAAGTGAATGCCCTCCGCGACGAGCAGTCCCTCGACTTGATGGAATTGAAACAGGTGGCGGGCATCGGTCGCGTCGCGGCGGTAACATTTTCCCGGTGCGACGATCGCGACGGGCGGCGGATAGCGCTGCATCGTTCGAACTTGAATCGGCGACGTGTGGGGCCGGAGCAGCAAGCCGTCGCTCAGCCAAAACGAGTCAAAATTTTCCCGCGCCGGATGATCGGCCGGAATGTTGAGCGCGTCGAAGTTGTAGTACTCCGGTTCTGCTTCGGGTCCGAGAACGACGGCGAATCCATGCCGCATGAAGTAGTCGCACGTCCGTTCGATGATTTGCCGAACGGGATGCACCGACCCCAGGCGTGCCTTTCGCGCAGGAAAGGTAACGTCAATGGAACTTGCCAGTTCCGTCTCAAAGCTGCGCGCTTGGAGCGCAGCCGACGCCGCGGCGAGACGACCTTCCATCACGGCGACGACGTCGTTGATCGCCTTACCGGCATCGCGACGCTGATCCGGCGGCAGCGTCCCGATACCGCGGCGAAGCTGCGTCACCTCGCCCTGCCGGCCCAGATAGCGAACGCGCAAGCTATCGAGCTCGCGCTCGTCGATCGCCGCTTCGGCCTGCGCCGAGAAGCGTTGCCGCAGCCGCTCCAACGATTCGGCGAGATCGGTCATCGCCTCATGAAAGTAAAACGCCCGGTCTCTTCATCATGCCGGGCGCTTCGAGAAACGAACGAAAAACTTTTTTGTACTTTTTGACCCGCAACCCTACGTCGCGGTAAGAGCCGCGTGCAGCCTCCGATATGCCAAGTAGGCATCGATGGAACCCGTCTGGGCGAAGAGCTTCCAAAAGAGATTGGACGTTGCCATTGCGCTTACAGTCTCCTCCTCCAGTAGTTGGCTCCGAGGCCGACGTCACGGGATGGGCATCAGTATACCATGCGACTTTTAGCACCGGTAGTCTTGACTTTTGCTCGCAATTCGTTCCTAGCGGCGGAGAAAAGTGCGATCGATCCGGCCACGGCTGCGCTGAGGCTGTCGACCCGCTCACGCATCGGAATCGAAACCAACCGATCGCAGCAGGCTTCCCAGGCGCCGAGGCCGTGCCGCTCATTTCCCACGACGAGTCCGACCGGGCGACCCCACTCTTGCCCCTCGATCCCGTCGCCCGCAGTCGAGAGCCCCACGAGCCGCATCCCAGCGGCTTTCGCGGCCTTGCGCAGCGACTGCGGATCCGAGACCGCGACGGGCAAGCGGAAGATCGCCCCCATCGAGCCCCGCACGACTTTCGGATGAAAGGGGTCGATGCCCGCGCGGCCGCACACGACGCCGTCGCAGCCGAAAGCATCGGCGGAGCGCAGAAGCGTCCCGGCGTTTGCAGGGTCATTGAGATCGGCGAGGACGAGCGAGAAGCTGGTCGGTTGTAGCAGCGCGTCGGGTCCGCGCAGGCCGATGCCACCGACGCTCACCAAACCGGTCCCGCTGGTCAACGTGGAAAGCTTCGCCGCGCTCTCGTGGGTGACGAGAAAGACCGGGACGCCCGTCGTTTCAACTTCTCGCAGGAGCGGCAGGGACTCGTACGTCTCGGGTGTGGCATAGATTTCTTCAACCGGGAAACCGGAGTAGACGGCTTCTTGCAGCAGCGTGAAGCCTTCGAAGGCAAAACGCCCCTGCTCGCGCCGACCCTTCGCTGCGTGGAGTGCGCGCACGGCGGTGAGGCGGTCGGAGTGGCGCCCGAGCGGTACCGCCACGCGTCAGCTTCGGAGGCGCGAGGCCCACGCTCGCACGACGATCCAGATCAGGCCCGCAAAAAGAGCCGCCAGGCAGATCGCAATTTTGTCGTTGAAGTGGTGCGGCACGAGCGTCCGCACGAAGAGAAAAACGCAACCGGCAAAGACGACCAAGAAGAGCGCGAGCCATCCGACTTCGGCGGAGACCGATGAGGACGAACGAGCCATGCGCCGATGTGTACGAGGCTGCGGTCCGCGCTTCCGCCAACGTCAGGCCGATGGAAGAGATCCCGCGGGTCGTCGCCACCCGGCGTTGCTTTGACGGCAGCGTCTTCGGTGTTCGGAGCGACACGGTCGCATATTCCGACGGTGCGCAACACCGAGTTGACGTCGTCGAACACGGCTTGTCGATCGCGATCGTTGCGACGCCGAGCGTGCGGGAGCTCGTCCTCGTGCGCCAATACCGGCACGCCGCAGGCGTTTGCCTCTGGGAACTTCCCGCGGGAACGGCCGGCCGAGACGAACCGGCGCTCGATGCGGCCAAGCGAGAACTTCGCGAGGAGACCGGTTATGCCGCGGCGCGGATCGAGCCAATCGGCACGATTTGGACGACGCCCGGATTCTGCGACGAAGCGATGCAGCTTTTCCATGCCGACGGGCTATCCCCGGGCGCGCAGGCGCTCGACGCCGACGAACGCATCGACGTTGAAATCTTCGAGTCAGAGGCGGCATGGCGCCTGGTCGCTGACGGAACCGCCGACGCAAAGACCCTGCTCGCATTGTTTTGGCTGCAGGGTGAACGCCGAGAATTTGGAAGAATCGTTCCTCGATAGTTCCCTACGGCGGAGACGTTCCGACTCCGTTGCTACAGCCGTAGGGAATCGGTGTTGGAGGTGGACGTGGAGATACCGAGCGACATTGATGGCGTACTGAAGCGTTTATTGGAGCACGAATCAGACGCACCATCGCATTCGGTCTTGGCGCCGGAAGACGAAGCATACTTGCGCTCATTGATCACGGCCGTCCGGCTTGGACGCCGCTCGGTGCTGATCGTCGAAGATCCCGACGAACGCTTACGCTATATGTTCAGCAACGCGACCCGAGCCGAAGCGGTAACGATGCTGGGGAAGGTTGTCGAGGCTACCGGTCGCCGCTTGGCGGACGGAGACGAATAACTAAGATTCCCTAGGTTCAATGCTCGGGCGGCATGCCCGCTCGTTGTCGCATCGCGTCCTTCGCCACGTTGAGGAGTGCGCCGAACGCCTTTTGATCCGTAAGCGCGAGATCGGCGAGCGCTTTGCGATTCAACGTAACGCCGGATTTTTTCAATCCGTGCATGAAGACGGAATACGAAATTCCCTCGCGGCGAACCGCCGCGTTGATACGGCTAATCCAAAGCGTTCTGAAATCGCGTTTGCGCACGCGGCGGTCGCGAAAGGCGTAGGCCAGCGATTTCAGGAGTGCCTCGTTTGCGACGCGATAGTTTCGGCGCCGGGCAGCGCGAAAACCCTTGACGAGCTTCATGACCCTACGCCGGTGCTTGATGCCGCTGACGCCGCGTTTGATACGTGCCATGTGAAGGAGCCTTTCTTACACGAGGTAGGGGATCGTCGGAGCCAAGCGCTTCAGGTCGCCCTTGGCCGTGGGCTGATCCTTGCGGAAGCGCCGCTTGCGTTTGCGGCTCTTCTTGCTCAGAATGTGGCCGCAACCGTCAAATTGATGCCGATGCTGCACCTTGCCGGTCGCGCTGACTTTCACGCGCTTCGCGGTTCCTCGGTGCGTTCGAATTTTAGGCACTGGTACGCTCCTTCTCTGTCGTCTGCGTCACGGGCTTGGCCTCCCGGTCGCGTAGGATCGAAAACTTCGGCGGCCCCGTCGGCGTCATGCGCGGCGCCATGATCATGAACATGTTCCTGCCTTCGAGCCGTGCTTCACGTTCCACCGTCGCCAGCGGCGCCAAGTCCTCGGCCATTCGATCGAGCAACCGCCGCCCAAACGATGTGTACGTGATCTCGCGCCCGCGGAACATGATAGTCACTTTGATCTTGCTGCCGTCGAGCAGAAGACGCTCGGCCATCCTGGCCTTCGTCTCGTAGTCGTGCGTCTCGATCTTCGGTCGAAGCTTTACTTCCTTTAGTTCAAAGTGTCGCTGTTTTTTTCGCGCGTCCTTGTCTTTTTTCGATTGCTCGTATTTCAGGCGCCCGTAGTCGGCGATCTTACAGACCGGCGGCTGCGCATTGGGCGAGACCTCGACCAGATCGAGGCCGGCGCCTTGCGCCCGGGCGAGCGCGTCTTCGGTGGGAAGTATTCCGAGTTGATGTCCGTTTTCGTCGATCACCCGAACCGCCCGGATCCGAATCTGATCGTTGACGCGCAGGGGTCGTGCTATGAGCTCATCTCCATAAACAAAAAAAGGCGCCGCCGGAGCAGCCCCACCGTGGAACTAAAAGCCGCAGTTCCTAGAGTGAAGACCGGATAACCACGTGGCATCCGGTGAGCGGAACGAGCCGCTGCTTCGGCCCGCCCACCATATCACGCGGAAAGGGGGGACTGTCAAGGTTGCGGAGCGAGCGACGCGAGAGCCCCGTGGAAGCGCTCAAGCAAGTAGGCAATCTCCGCATCGTCGATGGTCAAGGGCGGCGCAAGGCGCAAGACGCGTTCCTGGGTGTCTTTCGCTGCGACGCCGCGCTCGAGCAGTGCCGCCGACAGTTGCGTCGCCGGGACGGTGAGCTCGATTCCGATCAGCAAACCGCGCCCCCGAACCTCGCGGATGAGCGGCGACGGGGCGGCGCGCAGCTGCCGCAGTATTGCCGCGCCGGCGGTTCGCGCCCGGGCCGGCAGATCTTCGGAAATCACGACGTCGAGTGCCGCGAGAGCGACGGCGCAGGCCAAGGGATTGCCGCCGAAGGTGCTGCCGTGATCGCCCGGCTGGAGTAAGTCCATGAGCGGGCCGGCTGCCAGCGTCGCAGAGACCGGGTAGTAGCCTCCTCCCAGCGCCTTGCCGAGAAGCAAGACGTCGGGCTTGATTCCATCGTAGTCGCAGGCAAACAGGTCGCCCGTGCGTCCAAGTCCCGTTTGAATCTCGTCCGCAACGAGCAGCACGTCGTGTTCGCGACAGAGCGCCCAGAGCCGGCGGAGGTAGCCATCGGGCGGCACGTTGACGCCGCCTTCGCCTTGAATCGGCTCGACGAGCACCGCGCACGTGTGTGGCGTGATCGCGTTTTCAACTGCAGCCGCATCGCCAAACGGCACAACCCGAAATCCCGGAACGAATGGGCCGAAGTGCGCCCGGTACTGCGCCGTGGAGCTGGCGCTGATCGCCGCGAGCGTCCGGCCGTGAAAGTTGTTCGAAAAGACGATGATCTCGGCGCGATCAGCCGGGATGCCTTTGGTAACGTAGCCCCAGCGGCGTGCCAGCTTGATCGCAGTTTCGACGGCTTCGACGCCGGTGTTGGTCGGCAGCGCCTTTTCGTAACCGGCGACCCGCGTTAACTCCGCGAGAAACGCCGGCAGCCGATCGTTGCGCATCGCACGCGACGTCAACGTGACTTTCGCCGCTTGATCGACGAGCGCGGCCTGAATCCTCGGATGACAATGGCCCTGGTTGACCGCGGAATATGCGCTGACGCAGTCGAGATATCGCTTGCCGCTGACGTCCCACAGCCAAACGCCGTGCGCGCGCTCGACGACCAGATCAAGCGGCGCATAATTGCGCGCACCGAACCGTTCTTCTTGCGCGATCAGTTCGCGGGCGTTTTCCGAGAGGAGATACACCCGTCGGCTGTTAAGGAATTTTTTCTTGACTACCTGCTTTCCGATGCTGGACCGCCTCGTGGGACGAGATCATCCGGGCGTTGCGCAAGACTCTCGGACGATCGCGTACGTCCATCCGGGGCGCCGCGAGCGCGCGATCGTCCTGCTGCACGGAATGAGCGCGACGCCGGCGCAGTTCGAGCGGTTGGCGCGCGCGCTTTTCGACCGCGGCCACAATGTGATCGTTCCCCGATTGCCGCACCACGGTCACGCGAACCGGCTCTCCACCGCGCTGGAGCGACTGCGGTCGGAGGAGCTCTACGACGCCGCCGAGCGATATCTGGAGATCGCCGCAGAGCTCGGAGAGTCGGTAACGGTGGCCGGGTTCTCCCTCGGGGGCCTGCTGGCCGCGTGCATCGGCCAGCGATATGCGATCGATCGCTGCGTGCCGATCGCGCCGTTTCTCGGCGTTTCGTGGATTCCCAACCTGTTGATGGCACCGGTTGCGGAACGGCTGCTGCGCGTGCCGAACCGCTTCCACTGGTGGAATCCGATCTTGCGAGAACGGCAATTCCTGGCCACCAACGGTTATCCGCGCTACGCGACCCACGCTATCGCGTACTCGTATCGGGTTGCGCGAAGCCTGCTCGACGAGTCGCGCGCGAGCGCTCCACGCGCGCAGCGGATCGCCATCGTTACAAACTCCGCCGAAATCGCGGTGAACAACTACGCCATTCGGCGATTGTACAAGAACTGGCGCTCGGCGCGTCCGCAGCGCGTGGAACTCATCATGCTGACCGGATTTCCGCTATCGCACGATATCGTTTCGCCGCTGCGTGGCCGCCGGTTGGCCGAACGGGCGCATCCGTATCTCTTAGCGGCGATCGATCCCGCAACGGCCGGAGCATTCGTCTAGATCTGATTGTAGTTCCGCAGCTTCGGCCAAAACGATGCCAACGGCGTGGTAATTCCCTCGCATACCGAAATCGGAAAACCGTTTTCGAACGGACGTCCCCACGGGTTCGAAAAATGCGTGGCCACACGATACGTTCGAAAGAGGCGCGCGTCGCGGTCGCACTCGCCGTGAACGTCGATGATAACGTTGCCGCTGTAGCCGCGGGTGCCCCAGATCCAATACTGATTGTGCCCCGAGATCACCGGCGGAAGGCCGTACTGGGCGCCGAAGAAATCGATGGCCGCCGCCTCGCCATAGTTACTCGCGAGGATGCCGGCCTGGGCCCGTTGCGCTGGTGGCAAGGAGTGGTACACGCGCGCGACCGCAGCGGCGAGCTCTCTCCAGCCGTGCATGTCGGCCCAGTCCGGCGGTAAGTTGCCGATCGTCGAACCATCCGTTCGCGCTAAGGTGACTTCGCGCGCCAGCATGCTCTGCGCGACGCGATCGTACGCCGACATCGTTCGCTCCGGAAGCACGGGCATCAAGAGCGGCACCAAGAGAATTCCCGCAACGAGCGCGTAGGCGGCGAGCGCCGGTCGCCAGAGCGCCGATCGCGCGGTCCAGCGTTCGATGGAGACGGCGCCCGCTGCGATGAGAATCGGATACACGGCGCCCGCATAGTAGTGCTTGCCGTGCAAGAGGCTGATCTGCGCGATCAACAGCAGATAGGCGACTCCCAAGAATCGTTCAGTCGTGCGGCGCAACAGCGTCCACAAACCGATGAGCCAAACCGGAGCGAGCAACGGATGGGTGATCAGGATCTGCGTGGCGGCGTACTGCAGCGGTGTCAGCTGCACGTTCTTGTACTCGTCGGCGTCGCGCAGCAGCGTCCACATCGGGTAACCGTGCAACGCCTGCCACAGGAAGTTTGGAAGCGCGATGATCGTTGCGAGCGCAACTCCGGCAAAGAACCAGGGCGTTGCGAGCACCCGGCGTTGGGGCAGCGCCAGGAGCGCGACGACGACGGCCGCAACAAAGAACGTGACGCTGTACTTGCTCTCGAGCGCGACGCCCACGATGGCGCCGGCCGCAAGCCACCAGCGCGGATCGGCGCCCTTGACGATTCGTAGGATGCAGAGTGCGGCGAGCGGCCATAGCCAAAGACCGACCATGTCGGTAGTGATGGTCGTGCCGAAGCGCATCAGCACCGGCGTGATTGCGGCGACGAGCGCCGCAAAGAGTTCGGCGAAGGCTGCGCCGCCAAACTCTGTCGCAAGGAGACAGGTTGTATAAACGCAAGCGGCCGCAAACAGCGCGGGAACGGCGCGAAGGAGGAAGAGCGAATGCCCAAAGATTTGAGAGGCCGCCGCCAACAGCGGCACGACCGGCGGCTGATCGACGAATCCCCACGCCGGCCGAAACCCGCAGATAACGAAATAAAGCTCGTCACGAAAGAAACCGTAATGAGGATTGGCGACGAGATGAACGGCCAGCGTGCAGACCGCCGCGACGGCGGCAATGAGGTGAATCTCTCGCGCTGCGCGTGGGCGACCAGCCCCCTCTTGATCGCCTATCATGATCAGGAGTGGGGGGTGCCCCTCCACAATGACGCTTCCCTTTTTGAGTTGCTCTCGCTCGAAGGAGCGCAGGCCGGCTTGAGTTGGGAAACGGTCTTACGTAAGCGCGAACGCTACCGCGCGCTCTTCGCAGGATTCGAGCCCGCGGCGGTCGCGCGCATCACGCCCGCTCGAGTGCAGCGGATCCTACAAGACCCCGGCATCATTCGTAACCGCGCGAAGGTGGAGGCGACGATCGGCAACGCCAAGGCGGTGCGCGGGATCGTCCAAGAGTTCGGCAGCTTCGATGCGTACGTGTGGCGGTTCGTCGGCGGGAAACCAATCGTGAATCGCCGCCGTGGAAAGGGCGACGTGCCGAGTTCGACTCCGAAGTCCGTTGCACTGAGCAAGGATCTGCTGCGGCGCGGGTTCCGGTTTGTCGGACCGACGATCTGTTATGCTTTCATGCAAGCCGCGGGGCTCGTCAACGATCATGCAGTCAGCTGCGCTTGGCACGACCGCGCGGGCGTGCGGACCTAAATGTACCGGCGCAACTTTGGCCACAGCTCCCCGAGCGGCGCAGTTATTCCGGTACACAGCGAGATGGGAATGTTCTGCTCGTACGAAATCACCCAGGGAGGATTCGATCGCGTGACCAAGCGCGATGCGCGATATAGCCCAGGAAAATCCCTCCGTCCGCAATCGCCGTTAACGTTGATCACCACGTCACCGCTCGCTCCGTGCGTTCCCCAAATCCAATAGTTGTTATGGTATGAGATCGCCGGCGGCAGTCCGTAGGCTCCGCCGAAGAAGTCTATCGCCGCGGCTTCGCCGTAGTTGTTGGCGACGATGGCCACGCGGCGCCGCTGACCGGGGGGCAGCGACTCGTAGATCCTTGCAACGGTTTCAGTGAGTTCCGGCCATCCGTGCATGTCCGCCCAGTCCTCTGGAAGGGCCGCGCTGCGTCCATGCTCGGTGGCCATCGCGGAACGAGGAACGTGCAGCAGCCGGCTCGCGAAATCCGTATAGGCCAGCATCGCGTTCTCAGAGAGAACCGGCAGGCAGAATGGTGCAAAGAACAACCCGGCAGCGATCGTGACGGTGGCGACGGCCCAACGAACGACCGGCAGTCCACGCGTCCAGCGCTCGATGGCGACGCCGCCCGCGGCCATCGCGATCGGGTAGACGTCGGCGGGATAGTAATGCTTCGCGTGCAGCGCGATCATCATTGCGATCAAGATCAGGTACGCGTACCCGAGAAAGCGCGCGGCGCTGTCACGGAGCAGCCAAATCACTCCCAAAATCCAAATGGGCGCGACGAACAGATTGGTGAGCAACAGCTGCTGGAAGAGAAACAGCGCGGGGCCGGCGACGACGTTCTTGCCGTTGGCGCCGTTGCGTAAGAGCTCCCACATCGGAAATCCGTGCGCGGCCTGCCAGATGAAGTTCGGCAGCGCGATGGCGACGGCCGCTCCAACGCCGGCGAAAAACCATCGCGAACGCAGCGCGCGGCGCTGCGGCGTCAGGATGAGTCCTGCGACCAGTGCGAGGGCGAAGAACAGCACGCTGTACTTGCTTTCGAGCGCGACGCCGACCGCCGCACCGGCGGCGACCCAGGACCGCGCGTCAGCGCCTTTGACGACGCGCAGCACGTACAGCGCGGCCAGCGGCCAGAGGCACAGGCCGACCATGTCCGGGCCGACCTTGGCGCCGAAGCTTTCGAGCACCGGCGCGGCCAAGTAGGCCAGCACGGCAAGCACCGCGGCGGCGACTCCGCCGCCGAGCTCGAACGCGAGCAGACACGTTACGTACGCGCCCGCCGCGGCAAAGACTGCGGGCAATGCGCGAAGGAAAAGGAGTGAGTGACCGAAGAGCTGCGATCCCGCCGAGAGTAGCGGAACTATGGGCGGCTGATCCACGTATCCGAATGCCGGATGAAAACCGCAGATAATGAAGTAGAGTTCGTCGCGAAAGAAACCGTAATGCGGATTCGCAGCCAGGTGCAGGCAGAGCGTCAGCGCCGCCGCCGTAGCGGCGATGGCAATCTTTCGATTCACGCCAGCAGATCCGACCTGCGCGTCGCGTAACGGCGACTCCAGGTGACGCGCCGGCCGCTGCGCAGAATAGCCGTGCGATCGCCGTGGAATGCCGGCTCGATGGCCGCGACGGAGTCGATATTGACCAAGTACGAGCGGTGGATGCGGACGAACTGCGCGGGATCCAGCCGCTCTTCCAACGACTCCATGGTGGTTCGCATTCGAAAGCGTCCGCGAGCAGTCTCGAGTTCGACGGCATTGCCGTCGCTGGAGACGCAAAGAATGTCGTTCACCGGGAGGAAAAAGGAACGTCCCTCGTGTGGAATCAGCAGACGCTTGAGATAGCCTGTTTCGTTGCGGGCTTGCTGGACGACACGTTCGAGCGCGGTCGCGCCGGCGGTCCCCACCGACAGTCGCTCGAGCGCACGTTCGACGGCGCGCGCAAACCGTGCGCGGTCGTAGGGCTTAAGTAGATAGTCAACTGCATTGGCGTCGAACGCCCGGAGCGCATAACGGTCGTGGGCCGTGACGAAGACGATGACCGGCGGAGATTGGCTTCGCGCGATCGCTTCGGCGACGCCGAAACCATCCAAATCCGGCATGTGAATGTCCAGAAAGACGATCTCGGGCGCCGTCATCTCGATCAGATCCACGGCATCCACGCCGTTGGATGCTTCCGCCACAACTTCAAGGCCGCCGTAGGCTTCCGCGAACCGTACGAGCTTGCGGCGCGCGGGCGCCTCATCGTCGGCGATCAGGATTCGGTTCACGATTGCCTCGAGGGCGTCGCCGCGTACGGAATGGTCAATCGCGCCAGTGTCCCCCCGCCCGATGCCGGCCCGAGGCAAAAGGCCGCGGCTTCGCCGTACATGTTGGCCAAACGGGAGCGGACGTTGCGAAGGCCGTGGCGCTCCGCGACGGCCTTTCCGCCAAGACCTATTCCGTTGTCGCGGATCGCGATGACGGTGGTGTCCCGTTCGCGGTGCGCTTGGATTTCGATGTCCAGCGCCGCCGAGTCGGAAGCTAGGCCGTGCTTGATGCTGTTTTCCAGCAACGGCTGCAACAGCATGAACGGAACGGCGGCGTCGCGCAGCTGCGGCTCGACCTCCAATACAACGTTGAGGCGGTTCTCGAATCTTGTCTTCATGATAGCAACGTACGTCTGCTCGACCGCCAGCTCGCGCTCCAACGGAACTTCGTCGCTGCCGCCGCTTTCCAAGACCATCCGAAGAAAATCGCTGAGTTGCGCGAGCATAGTATCGGCCTTTGCGACGTCTTCGTACATGACCGACGAGACCGCGTTGAGAGTATTGAAGAGAAAGTGTGGATGAAGTTGCAGTCTGAGGTTGTCGAGTTGCGCTCGCGTCAACTCCGTCCGCAGCTTGGCAGCCTGGACTTCGGCCTCGCGAGCGATTCGCAGGCGTGAAAAGACGTAGACGAACCCGACGGTGATGGAATAAAAGATGGCGTCCTGCGAGGCCTCCATCGGGTAGCGGTAGAGCATGACTCCATAGTTATACGAACCCAGGCCCGCGAGCGGAAAGAGCGCCGCTCGCGAGAGCGCCATGAGGGTCGTGTGAACTATGGTGTAAAGGACCAGTCCGCCGAACTGCACGACCAAGGCGGCCGGCCAGTGGCGGCCGAGCGGGAACCGTCGCGAGATCCAAAGGACGATCGGCAGGATAACGACGGCGGCGTAGGCGCCCGTCATCTCCTCGATGAACCGCGGAAGCGCCGTTCCGCCGTGGTGGCGAGCCAAGTCGTCGAGCAGGTGATAACTGAAGAACAGCAGGCCGATCGCGGTGAACAGTGCCGCCAGTAGCGCAATCGTGCCCGCGCGAATCTTCATGGCTCCTTCATAAGCCGTCGGGGGCGTACGAGTCAACGCCGCCGTGATAGGAGGCGCGCCGGGCGGGACGAGCGGGACCGCCGCGACGTTACGTCGGGTCGAAGGTGCCGGAGCGGATCATCTCCTCGGAAATCTCGCGGGCTTTCCGATAGCGCGAGCGGGCGAGCTCGTCGGTCTGGGGGGGAAGCTCGCGCAGAATGCGGTCGAGCTCCTCGTCGAAGGTTGCGCTCAACGAGGCCGGCGTGTATGCGCCGGGATGGCGCAAACGCTGCGCGATCGTCAGCCGGTAGATGCGGTCGGTGGCGAGATCTTCCATGTAGCCGTCGAGCAGACTGGCGCCGCGCCCTTCGAGCACGCCCTGCCGGTAGCGGATGACGGTGCGAACGGCGGCGCGCGTTCCCTCGAGCGTCGTCATACCGACACCCGCAGGCGCAGGACGCAGATCCGGATGCGTCGTCTCGAGCGCCGGACGGCGGTCGAGCTGGTTGGGGTTGGGGAACTGCGCGACCGCGATCGCGTTTTGGTCGGGGTGCCCGGTCCACGCGCCGTCCATCAGGCAGGCGGCTTCGTTGGCCTTATCGCGCTCCAGCACGGCGAGAGCGCGCGCGTTGAGTTCGGGGTCGTCACGACTCGGATAGAGCGCCGTCATGCCGCCGATCGCGAGCGCTCCGTGCTTATGCGTGATCTCCGGCATGAGCGTTCGAACCCGTTGAAAGAAGGGAACGTCGAACGGAATCGTGTTGCGGTCCGGCAACCGCCACCGCGCATCTTCGAAGTTATAATGAATCAGGCTGGCCATGTAGTCCCAGCGTCCCAGATTCAGCCCGACGATGTAGTCGCGCAGGTTGTACAAGAACTCTTCCATCTCGAACGCCACGGGATGGGATTCGATCAGCGCCATCGCCTTGATCGAGCCGCGCGGCCAGCTCTTCGCCGCCGTCAACGCGTCGAAGGCGTCTCTCCACCAGAGGGCCTCTTCGGCCGATTCCGATTTCGGGATGTAGATGCAGAGCGGATGACGCAATCGCGCGAGATCCGTGCGAAAAACGATCAGCGCGAGATCGAAGAGCGATGCGCTCGTCGGAACGTTCGTGATCACTCCGGCCTGCGAGAGGTGCAGACCGCGCACGCGACTCCACACGACCGTCGCGCTGGGCTTGATGGCAACGATTCCGCCGCGCTTGGCGTCCTCGTACGTCAGCTCGCCGTACAACGCGCTGATGACGTTGCGGTGCCCCGCCATCAAGTGCTCCCACGTATTGGCCATCGAGTCTTCCAAATCGAGCATCACGCCCGGGGCGCCGGAGTTGAGCATTTTCACGCACAGCTCGGCGTCGTCGGCCGGCCCAGTCATTTGATTACGCTGATCCGCGCACCACTCCGGCAGCTCGATGCGCCACGGCAAACGCGTGGCATCGGAGGAAGGAAGGTAGGTCGGCAGATCGCCGCGATGCGCGCGCGCCAGTCGGTCTTTGCGCGCTTGCGCGAGCGCTCGTTGCGGTGGCGTTAATTGCCGGTGCAGCGGCAGGTAGAAGTCAGCGAATCCAGCCGGCAGATCGCGTTCGATCGCGAAGCCGGCCGGCGCCACGTTCATGCTTTGGCTTGAGGTTCGTAGAACTGGTCGCGCTCGGTGGAGCCGTGTAGCGCGGTCGTCGAGGCCTTCCCTTCGCCGACGATCTCGGCGACCTCATCGAAGTATCCGGTGCCGACCTCGCGCTGATGGCGCGTCGCCGTATAGCCGAGCGACTCATCGGCGAATTCGTGCGCCTGGAAGTCGGCGTACGCGGTCATGCCGCTGCGATTGAACTCGTAGGCCAGCTTGAAGAAGCTGTAGTTGATTGCGTGGAACCCGGCGAGCGTCACGAACTGGAACTTGTAGCCCATCTCGTTGAGCGCACCGCGAAAGCGCGCGATGGTCTGCGCGTCGAGCTTCTTGCGCCAGTTGAACGACGGCGAGCAGTTGTAGGCGAGCATTTTTCCCGGATGCTTTGCGCGGACCGCTTGCGCGAAGTGCTCCGCTTCGGCAACGTTCGGTTCGGACGTCTCCATCCAGAGCAGATCCGCATAGGGAGCGTACGCGATCGCGCGTTCGATGCTCGCTTCGATGCCGGGCGTGGTGTTGAAGAATCCCTCCGGGGTTCGTTCACCGGTGAGGAAACGGCGATCGCGGGCGTCGGCGTCGCTCGTGACCATCTTGGCAGCCCCGGCATCGGTGCGCGCGATGATGATGGTCGGTACGTCGAGGACGTCGGCCGCCAACCGCGCCGCAATCAAATGTCGAATCGCCTGCTGCGTCGGAATCAGAACCTTGCCGCCGAGATGGCCGCACTTCTTTTCGGAGCTGAGTTGATCTTCGAAATGAACGCCGGCTGCGCCGGCCTTGATCATCGCTTTCGTTAGCTCGAAAACGTTTAAGGCGCCGCCGAAGCCGGCCTCGCCGTCGGCGACGACCGGCAGATACCAGTGCGCGCCGCCTCTTCCCTCGAGCGATTCAATCTGATCCAAGCGCGTGAGCGCGTTATTCAAACGTTCGACCATCGCCGGCACGCTGTTCACGGGGTACAGGCTCTGATCGGGGTACATCTCCCCCGCGAGGTTGCCGTCGGCGGCGACCTGCCAGCCGCTGCAGTACAGCGCGGCCAATCCCGCTCGCGCGGCTTGGACGGCTTGATTTCCAGTGACGACCCCGAGTGCCGTCGTCGGCGCGTCGCCGTGCAACGATTCCCACAGACGTTCCGCGCCGAGCCGTGCCAGCGTGTGTTCTTGGTGCACGCTGCCCGCCAGCCGGCGCACCGCATCGCCGTCATACCGGCGTTCGATTCCCTTCCAGCGACTCTCCGTTGCCCACCGCTGCTCCAGCGTCGCGGCGCGTCCGTTCACGTTCATCTCCGTCCTCCGAGAGCAAAAACGAATTATATAGGAAGGGCTCGGCGCGGTGTCAAGCGCTCAAGCGGCAAGAGGTTCCCTAGCGCTCGACGAGATAGAGCTCGTGGTAGTCGTCCAGTTTGGCAAAATCTTGCGCTCCGGGCAGCATTTTCGTGTCGTGCGGATCGACCAAGACGAAGACTCGACGCCGTTGCGACCACACCCGATAGAGCCCCAGCCGCAAGGAGTTGTCCGAGACGATGATGCGCCGAGGCAGAGTCCCGTCCACGTACGCGCCGTAGGCGAGCGAGGTCGCATCGAGCCAACCGGTGACGATGACGTCACTCGTGCCGGCGTACGGGCGAACGGCCTCGATCACCCATCGTCCCCCTTCGCCGCTTGGATGATTGAAGAAGCTCAGGTGGCGTTGCACGTTCCACGCCGCCGCGGCGAGGAAGGCCAGGACGAGCGCTACGTGCAGCACCGCGCGACCGCCGCGCGCTGCTCGCGGAGCCAACGCACAGAGAAACGGCACCGCGATCCAGGGGACCAACAGTCGGTATCGATCGACGTCGCTTTCGTTGGGGTAAATCACCGAGAAGACCAAACCGGTGACCCCGGCAAGCAAAAGGACTAGCGTAACGCGCCAGTCGCGTCGCCAGCTCAGAACGACACCCACGGCGATCGCGATGGCACCGGCGATGCCGTACTGCGCGCGCGTCTCTCCAACGAAGGCGACCAGCGCAGAGAAAAAATGTACCGGATTGAGCGAGGCCAACAGATACGAGGGCGTTTGAGACTCACTGCCGGAGAGCTCGCGCGCAAGACCGGCGAGCGAGCGTGGATCGTTGTAGTTCCAAAAAATTCCGCCGCCTGCGCCCGCGAGCGCCTGCGTAGGATCGGCGTTATGCGCGACGAGGTAGCTCGAGCGCAGTGGAAGGTAGGCGTAGAGCGCGATCCCGGCGAGGAATGCGGCCAGCGCGAGCAGCGCGGGCGCTCGTGCGCGCCGCCCCGATGTGCCGCGGCGCCGTCCGACGATCGCTCCGAGGATCAATGCCGGAAGAATCCACAGCGCGTTCGGGTGCGCCGCAATCCCGAGGCCGCTCAAGGCGAATGCCGCGACGCACCATGCGGTCGAGGCGCCGTGCATCCAGCGGAGCATCGCGTAGATCGCCAGTGCCGCACACATGAACGCGAGATCCTGCGCCTCGGCGCGCGAGGCGTGCGACCAGATATTCGGCGTGACCGAACACCAGAGCGTCGCCCCCAGCGCAGTCGTTCGCGCCGCTCCCAAGAGCCGCGCGACGCCGTATGCCGCGGTGCAGGCAATGCCCACGGCGACGCCGCTCATCACGTTCATGCGCCACGCGATCGTATCTACGGCGACGACGTGCGACCAAACGTAGCCGGCCAGCACGTACAACGGAAATCCCGTCGGATGCGAGATGCCGAGGATGAAGGGAACGCCTTGAAGCTCGGCCGTATCCCACGATCCCGGCTCGTGCGACGCGCTCGCCGCATAAATTACGGCCGGAATCAGGAACGCAAGCCATCTCACACCAACGACGGAAGGGGCAGCGACGGTCGCGTTGACAGATCCGGACGCTCCGCGACGTAGCCCTTTAGCGCGCGATCCATCAGCTCGAGCGCGCGCTCCAGCTGCGGATCCCTGCCCTTGCGATAGTCGTGCGGTGCGATGTCAATGTCGTAGTCGGGATCGGTGCCGTAGTTCTCGACTCCCCAGCCCGCGTCCACGAACCAGAACGAGAACTCCGGCTGGGTCGTCACCGTGCCGTCAACGAGGTGATGATACGGATCGATTCCGATAACGCCGCCCCAGGTGCGTTTCCCGACCAAAGGCCCGAGTTTATAGAGCTTAAAGCAGTGACTGAAAATGTCTCCGTCCGAGCCCGCGAATTGATTGGTCAGCGCGACGATGGGGCCGCCGACCGATTCGGGCGGATAGGGAACGGGCGCGCCATACCGAGGCACGTCGTAGCCGACGCGCTTTCGCGCGAGTTTCTCCAGCAGTAGCGGCGACACGTGGCCGCCGCGATTGTAGCGGACGTCCACGATCAATCCTTTACGATCGAACTCGCTCAAGTAGCCGCGATGGAACTCCGAAAAGCCCCATGGCCCCATGTCGGGAATGTGAAGGTAGCCGACGTTTTCGCGAGTGCGTTCGTGAACCAGGCGCCGGTTGGCATCGACCCAGGCGCGATAGCGCAGGGCCGCCTCGCTCGCGAGAGGTTTCACCAGAACGGTTCGCTCGTGCCGCTTCTTGTCGCGCAGCGTCAGCGAGACCATGCGCTCCGATGCGTTTACCAACAGCCGCTCCGGCGGAACGTCGCACGAAAGGCGTTTTCCGCCGATCGCGACGATGCACTCGCCCTCCGCAACGTTCTGGCCGGGCTCGGCGAGCGGCGAGTCGACGTCGCGATTCCAAGAATCGCCGCGATAGATTCGGTCGATGCGATAGCCCTGGCACCCATCGTCCCACCGTAGATCGGCGCCCAGGAATCCGAGCTGGTACTGCCGCGGCTCACGATAGTCGCCGCCCGATTCGTACGCGTGAGAGGTCCCGAGTTCGCCTTGCATCTCCCAGATGAGATCGGAGAGCTCTCCGCGCGTTCGCAGCCGGGGCAACAGCGCAGCGTAGCGGTCAAAGACCCGGTCCCAGTCGACGTCGCTCATGTCGGCAACCCAGAAATTTTCGGATTGCATGCGCCACGCTTCACGATACATTTGCGCCCACTCGTCGCGCGGAACGATCTCAACGCTCGCACGTTCGAGATCGATCCAGCCGCTGCGCCTGCCGGTTTCGACCGGCGGTTTTTGTTCGTCGCCCTCCTCGGGCAATTCGGCGACGGCGTCGATCGCGCGCAGCCGATTCAACGAACGGTAAATCAACGTTCGGCCATCCCGGCCGAGCCGAATGTCGTCGCACTCGTTGGCAATGGTGGCCAGCCGCTGCTGCTCGAAGTCGTATGCCAACAGCGTGCCGTGCCCATCGTCCTCGAGATCCTCGCGCCGCGCCGGCTTGATGCCCTTGACCGGAAAGCGCGTGAACAGCACGCGCTCGCGCGCCGCCACGATGTCGCGGTAGTCGCCTTCGTCGAGGGGAAAGCCAAGGACGCGGCCGGCGATCCCTTCGAACTCGATCTCGATCCGTACCGGTTTCTTGTCCTCCTTCGGCTGCTCGCGCGAGCGCTCGTGATCCTGGTGAATCGGTTTGGGCTTGGGAACGAAGGGCGACGGGACGTCGGCCCGCAGTGTGACGACGAACGGTCGGCTCGCCTGCGGAAAACTCAGGTCGAACTGCAGCGCATCGTACACCGGATTGAAGTCGCGAGTCGAGACGAAATACAGATAGTTCCCTTCCGGATCCCAGGCGGGTGATTCGTCCACGCGTACGGGCGAGGTGACATCGTAGATCTTTCCGGAGCGAACCTTTGCAATTCGAATGATTGAAGTGCCGTACGCGGGGTACCAGACGTATGCGACGTACCGGCCGTCGGGCGAGAACGCGAGGTCTTCTATCCGGTGCGCGTCGGATCGGTCGAGGATTCGGACTTTGCCGTCGTCGGCGTCCACGGCGCACAGCTCGTGCCGATGATTGGCAAAAAGAATCACGCTGCCGTTCGGCGAGCAGACGAGGTCGGTGACGCGGCCGATGTCGCCTTTGGTGACGAGCTTCACGTCGCCGGGGCCCTCGGATGGGCAGATCGCGATCTGTTCGTAGCCGCTTTGATCGGTGACGAACGCGAGGTGCTTTCCATCGTGGAACCATTGAGTGAGCCGAATTCGCGCGACGCTTCCCGTGCCGTGGCGCGTCACCGCGCCTTCGAACAGGGGCATCGTGAACTGCTGCCCGCGTGCGTCGAGCGCGAGTTGGGTGCCGTCGGGGTGCGGCACGAACTGATCCAACGACTCCGCCGCATCCTCGAAGCGCCGAACGGTCTGCGGAGTGGCGGATTTCGTCGCGATCTCGACGTTGCGCACGCTATCGGAAGCGACATCGTAACAGCGGATCTGTGCGCCGGCGCCGTACACGATCCGTGCGCCGTCGGTACTCGGGAAGCGCGCATAATATTCCGATTCGTGCGAGTGCCGGCGCACGTCGCTGCCGTCCAGCGCGACGGAATAGATGTTGCCGATGCCTTCGTGGTCGGCTAGAAAGAAGATTCGCTCGCCGATCCACATCGGCCAGCAGGGATTGCCGTTCGGCAACGCCAGCCGCGCGAACCGTCCCGCTCCGCGAGCATCGATCCAAACCTCGCCGGCCGTGCCGCCGCGATATCGCTTCCACCGCGCGGGATCAGCAGCGTTGCGCCCGATCGCCATCCTGTTGCGCGTTCCGAACGATAGCGAGCGGGCGTGTCCGAGGTCGAGTTCTCGCGGCGTGCCGCCCTCCTTGGCGATAGAGAAGGCGCGGGTTTCGCCCTCGTACCACGTGGCCGGATTCGCGAGAAAATAGATGTCATTGCCATCCGCACTCCAGCCGGCGGTCCACGCAAGCGTCGCGCCCAGGAACGTCAAACGGCGCGGTTCACCGCCTTGCGCCGGCATCACGTAGAGCTCCGGATTGCCGTCGTCGTTCGAAAAGAAGGCCAGTGATTCGCCGTCGGGCGAGAGCCGCGGATACGAGCAGGCGCCGAAACTCACCGTCAGCCGAACCGCATCGCCGCCGGCCGAAGGCACGCTCCAGAGATCGTCCTCGCAGACGAAGACCAAACGATCCTGGGCGATCGTCGGATAGCGATAGTACCCTTGATCCATTCCGCGCAGGTTTTCTGCTACGAGAGGTTCGGCCTTGCGGGAGCCGCAACAAGCCAGCTTTGAGCAGCCCGGCCGGATACGGTGGACTTCTACGCGACTTCGAAGCAGGACAGCCGCGGGCGTTGGCGCGTGCGATCTCGTGGTCCGAGTCGGGTCGCGGCGGCGACCTGATCCGCGCGCTCTATGCAAAGACCGGCCGCGCGATGACGCTCGGACTTACCGGTCCGCCCGGCGTGGGCAAATCAACGCTCGCTTCCGGACTGGTGCGGAAGGCGCGCTCGTTGGGAAAGCGGGTCGGCGTCGTTTCCGTGGATCCGAGCTCGCCGTTCTCGCACGGCGCTTTGCTCGGCGACCGAATTCGCTTGGCGGAGCATTTCACGGACGAGTGCGTCTTCATACGCTCGATGGCGAGCCGCGGCCATCTCGGTGGCCTTGCGGGCGCGACGGCCGATGCGGTGCTACTGATGGACGCGTTTGGTTTCGACGTCGTATTGATCGAAACGGTCGGCGTTGGGCAGAGCGAGGTCGCGATTGCGGAGCTCGCCCACACGGTGCTCGTCGCCCTCCAGCCCGGCAGCGGCGACTCGATTCAAGTGCTCAAGGCCGGCATCATGGAAATCGCCGACGTGTTCGTTGTGAACAAAGCCGATCACCCGATGGCCGACCAACTGCGACGCGAGATCCGCTCGACCATGGAGATGTTGCAGTGGGACGGTTGGGTTCCGGAGCTGGTCGTCACGCAGGCGCTCGCGGGCACCGGAATCGACGAGCTATGGAGCGCGGTCGAACGTCACGTCGCATACCTCAACGAGACGGGCGAAATGGAGATGCGCCGGCGGGATGCGTTCACGCATCAAGTGCGCCAGTTGGCGCTGGGGCGGCTGGAACAACGGCTCAATCGTGCTATTCGCGACGGAGCTCGCGACGGGGTTGATCCGTACGAAGCCGCAGAGCGCATACTCGCGAGCCTGCCCAAGTTTTAGGGAAAATTTGCCGTTTGCGTCGAATGGCTCGGCCCCTATGACTCCTTCGGCAAGCTCAGGACAGGCTCTTCGACAAGCTCAGGACAGGCCCCAGATAATTGACCGCACCAGCGGTCTAGGAGCGCAGCCGACGCCGGACTTCGAAGAGCAGCGCCGGCATTGGGAAGAGCGTTCGGCGCGCGGGCGGCGGCGACGAGGCCCCGGTTCCGGTGCCGTCGACCGCACGATTTCCGACGTCCCGCTCAAGGTTGCGTACGATCCATCCGACGTCGCCGATCTCGACCCGGCGCGAGACCTGGCATGGCCGGGCGCGTATCCGTACACGCGCGGGATCCATGCGAACGGATACCGCGACCGCCTGTGGACGATGCGCCAGTTCGCCGGTTTCGGCACCGCCGCGCAGACGAACGCGCGCTATCACTTTTTGCTTGCGCAGGGACAGCACGGACTCTCCGTTGCGTTCGACATGCCGACGCTGATGGGATACGACTCGGACGCGGCGCAGGCTCGGGGCGAGGTCGGCAAGTGCGGCGTCGCGATCGATTCGCTGGCGGACATGGAGTTGCTCTTCGATGGGATCGACATGGCGGACATTACGACGTCCATGACGATCAACGGGCCGGCATGCATCGCGTTGGCGCAGTACGTGGCGGCGGCGGAGAAGAAAGGCATCCCGCGGGCCAAGCTCGGCGGCACGATTCAGGCCGACATCCTCAAAGAGTACATCGCGCAGAAAGAGTGGATCTTTCCCCCGCGGCCCCACATGCGCATCATCGTGGACATGATCGACTTCTGCACGCGCGAGATGCCGAAGTGGAATACGATTTCGATCTCGGGCTACCATATTCGTGAAGCCGGCTCGACCGCGGCGCAAGAGCTAGCCTTTACGCTCGCCGACGGTTTTGCCTACGTGGAGGCGTGCATGGCAGCCGGCATGGACGTGGACAGCTTCGCTCCGCGCCTGTCGTTCTTTTTCAACTCGCACATCGATTTCTTCGAAGAGATCGCAAAGTTCCGCGCTGCGCGGCGAATCTACGCGCGCCACATGCGCGAGAAGTACGGGGCCCGTAATCCCCGCTCGTGGCAGTTGCGTTTCCACACGCAGACCGCCGGTTGTAGCGCGACGGCGCAACAACCGGAGAACAACATCGTGCGCGTCGCATTCGAAGCGATGGCGGCAGTGCTCGGCGGAACGCAGTCGCTGCACACGAACTCCATGGATGAAGTGCTGGCGTTGCCTACCGAGAAGTCCGTGGAGATCGCATTACGTACGCAGCAGGTTCTCGCGTACGAGACCAACGTTACGAACGTCGTGGATCCGCTGGGCGGATCGTATTACGTCGAGGCGCTCACGGCAGAGATGGAGCGCCAGGCCGAGAGCTACTTCGCACAGATCGCCGAGTACGGCGGCGTGATCGAGGCGATCGAAGCGGGCTTTTTCCAGCGCGAGATCGCGGAGGCGAGCTACCGCTACCAGCGCTCGATCGAGGCGAAAGAACGGATCGTCGTCGGCGTCAATGCCTTTGCGAAGGACGAAGAAGCGGCGGAGATCGAGCTACTGAAGATCACCGAAGAGACCGAGCGCGGCCAGGCGCGCGCGGTGCAAGCGGTTCGGCAGGGGCGAGACGGCGCGAGCGTCGCCTCGTCGCTGGACCGCCTGCAGGCCGCCTGCCGCGATCCGAAGGACAACCTCATGCCGCATTTGATCGATAGCGTCAACGCGTATTGCACGGAAGGCGAAATCGTCGAAGCGATGGCCAAGGTCTATGGACGTTACACCGAAACCGCGGTGGTGTGATGGCCCGTGACCGCTGGCGCCGCCGGACCGATATCGAGATCTACCGGATCCGGCGAACGCTGGCGAAGGTGAAGCGTAAGCTCGAGGAAGCGCTTGCGCTGAGCCGGCATAAGAACGAGAAAGAGAATGAACGAGCGACCTCTTCGGATAGTCATCGCTAAGGCGGGCCTCGACGGCCACGATCGAGGGGCCAAGGTCATCGCGCGCGCATTGCGGGACGCGGGCATGGAAGTCATTTATACCGGACTCTTTCAAACGCCCGAGCAGATCGTGCAGACCGCCGTTCAGGAAGATGCCGACGGAATAGGCTTGTCGATCCTATCGGGCGCCCATATGACGCTCTTCCCCCTAGTGGTCGAGCAGCTACAGGCGCAGGGCGCCGGCGACATCGTTTTTTTCGGCGGCGGAACGATCCCGCCCGACGACGCGCAGCGGCTGCGCGACCTCGGCGTGCGCGCGATCTTCACTCCCGGCGCGCCGCTGCAAGATATAGTGGACTTCGTCCGATCCGAGTGCGGTAAGCGAAGAGCGCTCGTCGGTTAGTCGAAATGAGCGGAGTTCGAACGCGCGTCGCGCCGTCGCCGACGGGCGATCCTCACGTCGGCACTGCGTACGTCGCGCTCGTGAATTATTGCTTTGCCAAAAAGCACGGCGGAGAGTTCATCCTCCGCATCGAGGATACGGACGCCGCGCGCAGCACCGCCGAGAGCGAGCGGCTGATCTTGGACGCGCTCCGCTGGTGCGGCATTGCGTGGGACGAAGGTCCCGACGTGGGCGGCCCGCACGGCCCATACCGGCAGAGCGAACGGTCTGAAATCTATCGGCGCTATGCCGACGAGCTGGTGTCGCGGGGTCAAGCATTCCGGTGCTTTTGCAGCGAAGCGCGGCTGCACGAGATGCGCGCGGCGCAGCGAGCCGCGGCGGAGCCGTCGCGCTACGACGGCCTCTGCTTGACGCTCTCGCCCGGCGACGTCCAACGCCGAATTTCGGCCGGCGAGCCCCACGTGATCCGGCTGCGAGTGCCGAACGAGGGCTTGTGCGTGGTCAGCGACTTACGGCGCGGAGATGTTGAGTTCGAGTACCGCAGCGTTGACATGCAGGTGCTCGTGAAATCGGACGGCATGCCGACGTACCACCTCGCGAACGTGGTAGACGACCACCTGATGCGAATAACGCACGTGTTCCGCGGCGAAGAGTGGCTTTCGAGCGCGCCGAAGCACCTGCTGCTCTACTCGTACTTCGGTTGGGAGCCTCCAAAGCTGCTGCACCTGCCGCTGCTGCGCAATCCCGACAAGAGCAAGCTGAGCAAACGCAAGAATCCGACCGGGATTCTGTTCTATCGTGCTCTCGGTTATCTCCCCGAGGCGCTGATCAACTTTTTGGCCTTGTTGGCCAACGCGGCTCGTGACGGCGAAGACGAGTTGATGGATCTTCATGCGATCGTGCGACGTTTCGAGGTCGAACAAGTGCCGGTGGGCGGCCCGATCTTCGACGTTCCGAAGTTGGACTGGCTCAACGCGCGCTACATTCGCGAACGCCTTACGCCGGAAGCGTTGATGGATCGCGTAGCGCGCTGGGCCGGCGGTCCCGAGCGCCTGAACCGTTTGGCGGAGATCAGCGCTCCCCGCATCGAGCGCCTGAGCGATCTGGCGCCGCTCGTCGGCTTTCTGTTTTCGGGGCGGCTCGCGCTTATGCGGGACGACTTGCGCGTTGCCAAACTCGAAGAGGTTGAAGTGCGCCAAGCGTTCGCCCTGGCGATTCGCGAGCTCGACGCGCTGCCCGTCTGGGACGCGGCGGGAATCGAAACCGTGATCAAGCGCATTGCGGAGGCCTTGGGAAAGAAAGCGCGGGACGCCGCGCGTCCGTTCTATGTTGCGATCACCGGCAGCGCCACGAGCATCCCCCTCTTCGACTCGATGGAATTGCTGGGACGTGATCTCGTTCGCGAACGGTTGCGCAACGCTTTGGCGTTGTTGGGTACGCCCAGTAAGCGCGAGCAAGAGGTCTGGGAGTCGTTGTTGGCATCGGCGCAGGTGCCGGCATGATTCGCGCGGTCGTGCTGGCTGCGGGCAAAGGCACGCGGATGAAGAGCAGCCGTACGAAGGTGCTGCACGAACTCTGCGGACGTCCGATGCTCTGGTACGTGCTGGAGTCGCTGCGCAGCTCGGGGATGGACCAGGTCGTCGTCGTCGTCAACGACGAGCTGAATGCGGAGATGGCGCAGTTCGGCGTGACGGCAGTCGTACAGCGCAAACAGCGTGGAACCGGAGACGCCGTTCGGACGGCGCTGGAGCGTCTCGACTCCGATCCCCGAGGGCGCATCGTCGTCGCGTGCGGCGACATGCCGCTGGTGCAAGTGGAGACGTTTGCCTCGGTCGTTCGCGCGCTCGATGCGAGCGACGGCGCGGTGATGGCGCTTGTGAGCGCCGCGATGCCGCTCCCGTCGAACTTTGGCCGCGTGGTGCGTAACGGCTCGCAGGTCGAGCGAATCGTGGAAGTCGCCGATGCCACGGCCGAGCAGTTGGCCATTGCCGAAATGAATGCCGGGATCTACGCGTTCGATGAAGCCGCGCTGCGCGACGCCGTGACGAAGCTTCGAAGCGACAACGCGCAGGGCGAATACTATTTGACCGACGCGGTCGGATATTTTGTGGAAGCCGGGAAGAAAGTGACGGCCGTGACGGCCGACCATCAGCACGTCTTGGGCATCAACGACCGCGCCGAACTGGCGCTCGCCCGGCGCGAGATGAACGAGCGGCTCTGCGCCGCGCACATGGCCGACGGCGTGACGATTGTCGATCCGCAAACGACCTATCTGGAACCGGAGCTGAGCATCGGAGCCGACACGGTCATCTATCCGAACACGGCGATTTCTCGCTTGTCGCAAGTCGGGAGCAACTGCACGATCGGTCCCAACAGCCGCCTCTCCAACGCGCGCCTCGGCGACCGCGTGACCGTGCGCGAAAGCGTGATCTCCGACTCGAGCGTCGGAGACGATGCCGTGATCGGGCCCTTCGCGCATCTCCGGGGCGACGCGGCGTTGGGCGAAGGCGTGCGCGTCGGAAACTTCGTGGAGATAAAGAAGGCGCGGCTCGCCGCTCGGGTCAAGGCGGGGCACCTGGCGTATCTAGGCGACGCGACGATCGGCGAAGACACCAACGTCGGAGCCGGGACGATCACGTGCAACTTCGACGGCGTACGAAAGAACGTCACATCGATCGGACGCGACGTTTCGATCGGCTCGAACACCTCGCTCGTTGCCCCGGTAAGTCTGGGCGACGGTTCGCTGACCGGCGCCGGCTCAGTCGTGACGCACGACGTAGAGCCGGGCGAACGGGTCGCGGGCAACCCGGCGCGCCCACTGCCGAAGAAGTAGCCCCCGCTCAAAGGGCCTGACCAACTATCTTGACCTACCATGGTCAAGCGCGTATGCTCGTGTCATGAAGCACGCGAGCGTCGGCGAGGCAAAGGCTCACTTTTCCGCTTTAATCAAACGGGCGGAGGCCGGCGAGGAGATTGTAGTGACGCGCAGCGGCGTTCCCGTTGCCAGAATCGTCCCCGCAAGCGCTGCCAAAGAGCGTTCCTTCGCTAACGATGAGGGTCTGGGCTTCGTGGCGGACGATTTCGATGCGCCCTTGCCGGCCGAACTACTAAAGCAGTTTTACGCGTGAGATTCTTGCTCGATACGCAGGTCTTTCTTTGGATGTTTCTTTATCCGGGAAAGATTAAGGCAAAATTTTGGGCACAGCTCCGGAACGCGGAGAATCAACTCTACCTTTCGGCTGCGAGCGCCTGGGAGATCGCGATTAAGGTGAGGATTGGAAAAATGAAGCTCCCCGGTAATCCGGCTCTCTACGTTCCGCGGCGAGCGCGAGAATCCAATATCCTTTCTTTGCCGATCAGCGAAGAGCACGCACTAGGGGTTGCCGAACTTCCCTTGCATCATGCCGATCCATTCGATCGAATGCTCACTGCTCAGGCGCAGCTTGAAAATCTCACCGTAATTACCGGCGATACCGTTTTCGAACGGTATGACGTACGATGCGTAGTCGTCTAACGCTACCGGCTTTCTATGGCGTCGCCGTGGCGTCGCTGCTGTTCTTGGCGGGATTCGCCCCCGCCGTAGCCGCGATCCAGCGTCCCAACGTGCTCGATCGGCACGTTACGGCGATCTCCGATCGCGCGTTGATGCAACGGCCAGCGATCGTGCTGGTGGACCGAGAGCGCCAAGCGGCGGCGTCGCGCAAGGTGCACTGGACCGCAATCGGCTGGATCGTGGCCCCCGTCTTCGAGGCGATCGCGCTCTTCTATCTGTGGAGCTCGGGAGGTGCGGCATCCTTGCGCAATTGGCTCGCGCGGAGGCTTCGTTCGCGATGGAGCATTCGATTTTGCTATGGCGCGGCGCTCGCGTTGTTGGCGCGGTTGGCGGCATTGTTGCCCGCGTTCTACCTCTATCGCGTGGATCGAACGCTGCAGCTCACTCCGATGCTTACGAGAACGTGGGGACTCTTCTGGCTATTTCACACCCTGCTGGCGATGATCGTGGCCGGAATAATTGCAGCCGTGGTGTTGTGGCTCGTCGATCGAACGCACCAATGGTACGCGTACACCGTCCTTGCGATCCTCGCGGTCAGCGTAGGGTGGGGATTCGCCAGCCCGTACGTGCAGGCGCCGTTCGGGCGCACCCGTGCGCTGCACGGTGGACTCGTTGACAACCTGGATTCGCTCCTCGCGCGTGCCGGGATTGCGCCGATGGACGTCGTCGAGAGTTCCCGCGACTCACCGATCGGCGAAGTGACCGTGTTGCCGGCATGGCCGGAGCGCCGAATCATCGTGGGCCGGACCGTCGTGGCGGCGGACACGCCGCTCGAGATCGCGTATCGCGTGGCCTACGAGGTGGGTGGAATTGCGCATGATGACGCGTTGTCGGTCGCATTGATCGAAGGCGGCACCATCATCATTTTTGCCGCCCTGGCGACCGGAATTGCCGATCGAATTCGATTCCGGCGCGATGACGATCCGCTCTCGCGCCTTGCGATCGTCGGCGCGCTCTTCGCGCTGGTCTATCTCGTTGCGGTACCCGTGCGCAATGCCGCGCTGCGACCTTACGTGTTCGATGCCGACCGCTACGCCGTCGCGCTCACTCAGAGGCCCGCCGCGGCAGTGCGTGCGCTCGTTCGCGAGGCCGATCAACGCATGGAAGAGGTCTGCCCGGAGAGCTCCGCGCTGCTGTTTCTTTCAACGTCGCCGGGAATCGGCGCGCGCGTTGCCGCGATCAATCACGTGCCAAGCCGCTGCCCGTGACCGCTACTGTGGCGACGCCCACGAGTTAACGAACCGCATCGCGGCCTCGACGTTGCCGTCGAGCCAGCGTTCGACGCCGCCGGCCGCGGCCGCGATGATCTCCGGAAGCGCCTGGCGCTCGTCGGCAACGAACTCTCCCAGCACGTGATCGACGCTGTCGAACTCGGGCCGGCCGACGCCGACGCGAATGCGGGGGAAGTCTTCGCCGATCGTCGCGATAACGGAGCGCAGTCCGTTGTGTCCGCCGTGACCTCCGCTGCGGCGCATGCGAAGTTTGCCGAAGGGCAGATCCAAGTCGTCGCTGATCACCAAGACCTCGCCGGGCGGCACCCGATACCAAGACGAGATGAGGCGAACCGGCGTGCCCGAGAGATTCATGAACGACGCCGGCTTAACGAAGACGATGCCGCGCCGTGAATCGAACGCCTGTGCGGCGCTGTCCTTGCGCTTCCAACGATCGATTCCGTAGCGTCGCGCGACCTCGTCGACGACCATGAAGCCGACGTTGTGGCGCGTCGCCGCGTACTCTTTTCCGGGGTTGCCCAGCCCGACGACGAGCCGTGGCGCCAGTTACTGTTCCTCGGTCGCTGCTTGCGGCTCGGCGCCGATGACCTCGGGTTCCGCGGCCTCTTCGGTGGGAGCCGCGGCCTCCTCGACTTCCTGCGCGGTGCGCGACGGCTCGATCGTTACGACGATCGTTTCGGGCGAAGTCAGCAGTTTGAAGCCCTCCGGCAGCTTCACGTCGCCTGCCGTAACGTGCTCGTGAATGTTGAGGCCGCTGACGTCGATCTCCAAGTGCTCCGGAATCCGATTCGCCGGGCCCTCCACCTCGATGTCGTGCGCGATCACGTCCATCACGGCGCCAAAGTTGCGAACGCCTTCCGCAACCCCAACCGTTACGATCGGCAAGCGCGCATCGATCGCTTCGTTGGCCGAGACGCGTTGCAAGTCCGCGTGGATGATTCGGCGCGAGACCGGATGAATTTGAACCTGGCGCACGATCGCGGTCTCGCGCTTACGGCGGCCATCCGCGAGCGTGATGATGGCATTGCGTCCGCCATGGTGCAACAACTCGCTGAAGTCGTGCGCGTTAATCGCGATATGCTCTGGCGCCGCGCCGTGGCCGTAGACGACCGCGGGAATTTTGCCTCCGGCGCGAAGCGCCTGAGAGCCCGTGGTTCCAAGCTTTTCGCGCGATTGCGTAGTGAGCGTGAGATCCTTCTTTGGCATCGTGGCTTTCCGTCTGTTTAGACTGGCGCGAGCGGCTCGGTCGGCGCGCTCAGCATGGTGTTGATCGCATCCTCGCCTTCGAAGAGCTCGGAAACGGAGCGATTGGTCGTAATGCGATTGATCGCATCGGCGAAGGTCTGCGCGATGGAGAGCTGCACGAACTTCGGATGCGTGACGCCGTTCTGGAACGGTATCGTGTTGGTAAAGAGTACTTTTTCGATTTCGGACGCTTCCAGCACCCGCACCGCATCGCCCGCAAATATTCCGTGGGTCGCGACCGTATACACCTGCGTGGCTCCGCGCGCCTTAATTGCCTCCGCGGCCTTGGCAAGCGTTCCGCCGGTCGAAATCATGTCGTCTACGATGACCGCTACCCTGTCGTGAACGTCGCCGACAATGTCGGTTACTTCCGAGACGTCCGGCTCGGGGCGTCGCTTGAACGCGATCGCGAGCGAGCTGTTGAGCCACTTCGCGAAGAGCTCCGCGCGATGCACGCCGCCGGCGTCGGGCGATACCACGACGATCTTGTCGTCGCAGAGCCCTTCCTTTTTTAGATAGTTGCAGAGCACGGGCATTGCCATCAAGTTGTCCACGGGGATGTCGAAGAAGCCCTGGATCTGCGCTGCATGGAGGTCCATCGTTACGATCCGGCGCGCCCCCGTGACCTTCAGCAAATTCGCGACCACCTTGGCGGAGATCGGCTCGCGTCCCTTAGTCTTCTTATCTTGCTTCGCGTAGCCGTAGTAGGGGATGACGGCGGTGATCCTCGCAGCCGACGCCCGCCTCAGCGCGTCGATCATCAGCAGCAGCTCCATCACGGCGTCGTTGACGCCCTTTCCGTTGGATGCTTTGCAGATTGACTGCAACACGAAGACCTCGGCCCCGCGGACGTTCTCGCGTATCTCCACGCGCGTCTCTTCGTTTTTGAATTCGGAAACGAGCGCCTTGCCCACGTGCAGTCGCAGGCGTTTGGCGATCTCTTCGGCCAACTGCGGATTCGAGTTCCCGCAGAATAGCAAGGGAGGGTGTGTCACGGCAGTCGCGGGCTAGTTCGCGCCCTGAATCGTTCCGCCCTCGGGGATGGTTTATAAGGAAGGTCGTGCCCCAAGAGTTCACCTTGGTCAGTCCCTTCGCGCTTGCCGGCGACCAGCCTAAAGCTACGCAGGCATTGGCCGACGGCGTGCTGCGGGGCGAGCGCGCGCAGACGTTGCTCGGCGTCACCGGGAGCGGCAAGACGATGGCCATGGCGCGGACGATCGAGTTGGTGCGCAAGCCGACGCTGGTGCTCTGTCATAACAAGACGCTCGCCGCACAGCTCTGCGCCGAATTCCGCGAGTTCTTTCCGCGCAACGCGGTCGAGTATTTCGTCTCGTATTTCGATTACTACCAGCCCGAGGCGTACGTGCCGTCGACCGATACCTACATCGAGAAGGACAGCTCGATCAACGACGAGATCGAGCGCCTGCGCCACTCCGCCACGCAGTCGCTCCTGACGCGCCGGGATACGATCATCGTCGCCTCGGTCTCGTGCATCTTCGGCTTGGGGTCGCCCTCGGATTACGTCGAGATGTCCGTGAAGGTTCGGCCCGGGGAGGCGCTGGACCGCGACGTGCTGCTGCGCAAGCTCGTGGACATGCAGTATCGCCGCAACGATCTCAACCTCGTTCGCGGCACCTTCCGGGTGCGGGGCGATACGCTGGAATTCGTGGGCGTGGACGAAGAGCTCGTCCATCGCATCTCGTTTTTCGGCGACGAAATCGAGTCTATCGACGTCGTCAACATGCTCACCGGAGAGTATCTGGAGCGCAAGGATCAGCTGCTGATCTTCCCCGCCAAGCACTTCATCACGCCGGAAGAGAAGCTGCGCCGGGCGATCGTGTCGATCGAAGAGGAGCTCGAAGAGCGACTCGTCTATTTTCGAGGTCATGGCAAGCTGCTCGAGGCGCAGCGTCTCGAGATGCGCACCCGTTACGATCTCGACATGTTACGCGAGGTCGGGTACTGTAACGGAATCGAAAACTACTCGCGTCACCTCACCGGTCGCGAGCCCGGCTCGACGCCCTGGTGCCTGATCGACTTCTTTCCGAAGGACTGGCTGCTATTCGTTGACGAGTCGCACGTCACGCTGCCGCAAGTGCATGGCATGTACGCCGGCGATCGCTCGCGCAAAGAGGTTTTGGTGGAGCACGGCTTCCGTTTGCCGAGCGCGCTCGACAATCGGCCGCTGACGTACGCCGAATTCGACGAGCACGTCTCGCAGGTCGTCTACGTTTCGGCGACGCCGGGCACGTACGAGACCGGCCGGAGCAGTCAAGTCGTCGAGATGATCATTCGGCCCACGGGATTGGTGGATCCCGAGGTGGAGGTGCGGCCGACGCGCAATCAAGTGGACGATCTCATGGAAGAGATCGCGCAACGCGCCGCGCGCCGGGAACGCGTCTTGGTAACGACGCTTACCAAAAAGATGGCCGAGGACCTTACCGACTATCTGCTCGAGAACGGTCTGAGGGTGCGATACTTGCACAGCGAAGTGGACACGCTCGAGCGGGTGGCGATCCTGCGCGACCTGCGGGCCGGCGTCTTCGACGTGCTCGTCGGCATCAATCTGCTGCGGGAAGGTCTCGACCTGCCCGAGGTATCCTTGGTGGGGATCCTCGACGCCGATAAAGAGGGGTACCTCCGAAGCGGCACGTCGTTGATCCAGACGATCGGGCGCGCTTCGCGCAACGTAGAGGGAAAGGTTATCATGTACGCCGACGTGGTGACCGAGTCGATGGCGCGTGCGATCGGCGAAACGCGCCGGCGCCGCGACATGCAGGTCGCATATAATCGCGAGCACGGGATCGAACCCAAATCGGTGCGCAAGCAGATTCACGACATCTTGAGCATGGTCGGCGCGACGGAAGAGAACACGGCGAAGCTAAAGTTCGACAAGTTGCCGCGCGATGCCGCGCTCAACATGGCGCGGGACTTGGAGCGTGCCATGCGCAATGCCGCGGCGAATCTGGAGTTCGAAAAGGCGGCGGCACTGCGCGACGAACTGATCGCTTTACGCAAGCAGATCGGCGGCAACGAGTCCATTCTTTTCGGCGGCAAGGCTCCGAAGATTTTCGATAAGGCGTTGGCCGAGCTGGTCAGTAACTAGCCGGCGGATCGAGGGAACCTCTGAAGAAGTCCATGTACCGATCGTTTGAACCACAAAGGCGGCGAGTGCTAGGAGACGGCGACGGAGCATACCCGCAGCGGTATTCGACGGAGTCGGCGACGACGCAGGCGCCGCCTTTGTGGTCAAACCCTTTGGGCAACGGCATTTTCGGCACGTCTCGTTGTTGCAGCCTCGGTCACAGACTCCGCGAGTATGCTCCCTCGGCTTCGCCTAGAGCTGTGCCGAAACTGCTCGTTGCGATCGGTGCAGCGACTTCTTCAGAGGTTCCCTAGTCTTTGGCAGAGTTCGTAAGCCGAACGATCGTCAGCCTGCCCGAAGCGTTGCTCGAGGTCTTCTTCATATTCCTCGCCGTCGCGTTCTGCGTGGCGCTCCACTTCGTTTTGCAGCAACGGCTGCGCAGCGACGTCTTGCGTCGCCACAACGACGTCGCGGGATATCTCTTCTCGGCGGTCGGCGTGCTCTACGCGGTGGTGCTCGGCTTCGTTGTCGTCGTCGTCTGGCAGAAATACGACGCCTCCGTCTCCAACGTCGAAAACGAAGTTGACGCGACCGCCGACCTGTATCACGCGGTGGATGGTTACACCGGTGCCAGCCGCTCTCGAATTCGAAGCGATCTGGCGCGTTACGCGCGGATCGTCGTGATGCAGGAATGGCCGGCGATGGCCGCGGGACAGCGGATCTCGTGGGCGGCGGCGAGCCAGCTCGAGGATGCGGCGTATCGCGTCGACGCGTATTCACCGCGGAATTGGAAGGAGTTGGCCGCGCAGCAAGCCGCAATTGCCGATATGCAACGGCTCTTCGACGCTCGCCGGCAGCGGCTGGTTCAGGCCGTTCCCGCGGTTCCTGCAGTGTTGTGGTTTGCCTTGGTCTGCGGGGCCTTGGCGATGGTCGCCTTCTGCTACATCTTCGGTGTCGAAAACCGTCCGGCTCAGCTGCTGATGACCGCAATCTTGGTCGGTCTCATCGGATTGCTCTTTGTGGTGATTGCGGAGTTTTCGACGCCTTTTTCCGGCTCCGTGAGAATATCTCCGGAAGGTTGGCAGTATTTTCAGCAACGCATGCACGCCGTTCGATGAGCTTGCCGTTTCGCCGTCTTGACGCCATCCTTTTCGACCTCGACGACACCCTGCACGACGACACCTTCGCAAATCAGAGCGCCGCGCACGAGGTGGCGCGAGAGATCGCTGCCGAGCATGGCATAGACGCCCTCGAACTCAAGGATGCGTACATCGCGCAGGCGGAGGGCTTTTGGGAACGACTCGCCGGAAGCGATTTGAAGGCGAAGCTGGCGAATCTGCGCGCGACGCTATGGCAGGCCGCGTTGGACAGTGTCGGCGCAGGCGAGGTCCCGGACCTTGCGAAGCGCAGCGCTGCCCGCTATCATGCGTATCGCGCGAAATATTATACGGTCTTTCCCGGCGCCGTCGAACTGCTGCGCGAGCTGCGGGAGCGCGGCGTCAAGCTGGGCATCCTCACCAACGGCTTTTCGGAAACGCACCGGGAAAAGATCGCGCTGCTGCGCCTGACGGAGCTTTTCGATGCCATCTTTCTCGCCGACGAGGTCGGGATGGTGAAACCCGATCCCCTGCTCTTCGCGCATGCCTGTCGCGCGCTCGGCACGAGTCCGTCGCATGCGGCGATGGTCGGAGACCGCTACGAGCGCGACGTGCGCGGCGCCCTCGACGCGGGCCTTTTTACGATCTGGCTCAACGTGCGGGACGAGCGGCTGCCGCCCGGCGCTCAACCTCCCGACGCAACCTGTGGCTCGATCGGCGACGTGGGACGCATACTTTTGCAGCCCGCCGGTGTATCCTGAGGCGGACCGCATCATGAGCCTCGATTCGATCGTCATCAAGGGCGCGCGCGAGCACAATCTCAAAGATGTTGATTTGGTGCTGCCGCGCAATCGGCTTATCGTCGTAACCGGCCTCTCCGGCTCGGGGAAATCGTCGTTGGCGTTCGACACGATCTATGCCGAGGGTCAGCGCCGCTACGTCGAGTCGCTGTCGTCCTATGCGCGCCAATTTTTGGGCCAGATGGAGAAGCCGGACGTCGATTACATCGAAGGGCTGTCACCGGCGATCTCGATCGACCAAAAATCAACGTCGCGCAATCCTCGATCGACGGTCGGTACGGTCACCGAGATCTACGACTACCTGCGGTTGCTCTTTGCGCGCGTCGGAACGCCCCACTGTTACCAATGCGGACGCGAGATCAGCTCGCAGTCCAGCGAGCAGATCGTGGATGCGATCGTGGCGTTGCCCGAGGGCACGCGCATGACGCTGCTGGCGCCCCTCGTGCGTGGACGCAAGGGCGAGTACGTCAAACTTTTTGACGAAATAGCGCGCGAAGGTTTTTCGCGCGTGCGAATTGACGGCGAGATAACGGAGCTGCGGCCGACCGGCGCGGGCGGCGGTAAGCTGAGCCTCGACAAGAAGCGCAAGCACCGGATCGAAGTGGTCGTGGATCGGCTCGTGCTCAAACCGGATGTCCGCAAGCGTTTGGCCGATTCGGTGGAGACGACGCTGCGGCTTTCCAGCGGAATCGTGACGGTGCTCCTCGACCAGAAGGAACTGACGTTTAGCGAAGCCTTTGCGTGCGTAGACTGCGGCCTCTCGTTTGAAGAGCTCGCTCCGCGGCTCTTCTCTTTCAACTCGCCTTACGGTGCCTGTTCCGCATGCAGCGGGCTGGGTGAGAAGATCGAGATCGACCCGTGGAAAGTGATTCCCGATCGCAGCAAATCCATTGCCGACGGCGCGATCGTGCCGTGGAGCCGCAACATGGGCAGCGGCCGTTATCCGTCGATGAATCCGTACTACTTGCAGCAGCTGGAGCGTGTGCTCCGCCGCTATCGCGCCAAGATGACGGCGCCGGTCGAGCAGTTTTCGGACGACGTGCTCGACGTGATCCTGTACGGGACCGACCGAGAGCAGACGTTCGAGTATACGTCGCGCGGCGGCAAGACCTGGGAGTATCGCGCCTCATTCGAAGGCGTGGTGAATAACCTGCGGCGGCGCTACGGCGAGACGTCGAGCGAGTACGTCAAGGAAGAGATCGAAAAGTTCATGTCGGCCTCGACGTGTCCGTCGTGCAAGGGCGCGCGATTAAAGCCCGAGGCGCTGGCGGTGACCGTCGGCGAATCGAACATCGCGACGCTCACGCGCATGTCGATCGAGCAGTTGGAGGCATTTTTTGCCTCGCTGAGGCTGACGGAGCGGCAAGACCAGATCGCGCATCAGATCGTCAAGGAGATCAGGGCGCGTTTGGGATTCTTGAGCAACGTCGGCTTGAGTTATCTCACGCTTGCGCGTTCGGCGACGACGCTGGCGGGCGGCGAGTCGCAACGCATTCGCCTGGCGACCCAGATCGGGAGCGCGCTCGTTGGCGTGCTCTACATCTTGGACGAGCCGTCGATCGGCTTGCATCAGCGCGACAACGATCGCCTCCTGGCCACGCTCAAGACGTTACGCGACCTCGGCAACACGCTGATCGTGATCGAGCACGACGAAGACACGATGCGAACGGCCGACGTGGTGGTCGACATCGGGCCTGGTGCGGGCGCGCAGGGCGGCGAGATTCTCACGAGCGGGCCTTTGAGCGATGTGATCGCCAATCCGGCGTCGGAGACGGGCGCATACCTGTCGGGACGAAAGTTCATTCCGATTCCGCGCCGCCGCCGGGAGCCGCGCGGCTGGCTCGAAGTGCGGAACGCTCGCGCGAACAACCTGCGCGGTATAGACGTGCGAATTCCCCTGGGCGTGCTGACGTCGGTGACGGGCGTGAGCGGCAGCGGAAAATCCACACTCGTCAACGAGGTGCTGGTTCGCGCGCTCAATCAATATCTCCATAAGCAGCCGCCGTCGGGCACGTACGGCAGCGTGAAGGGTGCGGCGCAGCTCGACAAGCTCGTGGTGATCGATCAGTCGCCGATCGGGCGCACTCCGCGGAGCAATCCGGCCACCTATACCGGCACGTTCGATCACATTCGGGAGCTGTTCTCGCTCGTTCCCGACGCGCGCATGCGCGGCTATACTCCCGGACGCTTCTCGTTCAACGTCAAGGGCGGCCGCTGCGAGGCCTGCCAGGGCGACGGCATCATCAAGATCGAGATGCACTTTCTTCCCGACGTCTACGTTCCGTGCGAGGTCTGCAAGGGGAAACGCTATAACGCGCAGACGCTCGAGGTGAAGTATCGAGGCAAGACGATCGCCGACGTGCTCGAGATGCGCGTCGATGAGGCCAGCGAGTTCTTTGCCAACATTCCTCGCGTCGCGGGCAAGCTGCGAACGATCTGTGACGTAGGCTTGGGATACATCAAGATGGGGCAGCCCGCGACCACGCTCTCCGGCGGGGAGGCGCAGCGCGTGAAACTCGCAACGGAGCTATCGCGGCGATCCACCGGCCGTACGTTCTACGTGCTCGACGAGCCGACGACCGGCCTGCACTTCGCCGACATTCACAAACTGCTCGACGTGTTGCAGCGATTGGTGAAGCTCGGCAACTCGGTGCTCGTAATCGAGCACAACTTGGACGTCATCAAGACGGCGGACCACCTGATCGACTTGGGGCCGGAAGGCGGCGACCGCGGCGGTACGGTCGTTGCGACCGGCACTCCGGAAGAAGTCGCCGCCAACGGGGCCTCGTACACCGGTACGTATCTCGTTCCGGTGCTGCGCGACCAGCGGGCAGTCGGGCACCACCGCCCCGACGACGCGGAGCTGGAACGCCTCGAACAAGAGAACCTCTTCGTGCTGCAAGACCTAGCGAAGACGGGCAGAGTAGCAGTAGAGGCCTAACGATGCCGTCAAAGGCGGCCACGCGCGCGCAGAAGCTGCGCGCGCAGATCGACGAGGCGAACCACCGCTATTACATCCTCGACGATCCGGCGATCACCGACGCGGAGTTCGATGCACTCCTACGCGAGCTGATCGAGTTGGAAGAGCGGCATCCCGAGATACGAAGGGCGGACTCCCCGACCCAACGCGTCGGCGCCGCGGCCTCGGAGCGCTTTGCCCCCTACGAACACGCGCGACCGATGCTGAGTTTGGCGAACGCCGTTTCGTTCGACGAGTTGCGCGCCTTCGACGAGCGCGCAAGCAAACTGGCCGGCGGCCCCGTCGAATACGTCTGCGAGCTGAAGATTGACGGCTTAGCCGTCGCGCTCGAGTACCGTGACGGCGCATTGCTCCGCGGCGGCACGCGCGGCGATGGACGCGTCGGTGAAGACGTGACCCCGAACCTTCGTACGGTTCGAACGATCCCGCTGCGGCTTCGCTCTTCGACAGGCTCACGGCAGGGTCTTAAATTCGCCGAGGTGCGCGGCGAGGTCTACCTTCGCAAGAGCGACTTCGAGCGGCTCAACGCGCAACGCGAGCGCGGCGGTCTGCCGGTGTTTGCCAATCCGCGCAACGCCGCGTCCGGCGGCGTTCGTCAGCTCGACCCGGCGCTCACGGCAGAGCGCCGCCTGTCGTTTTTCGCATACCAACTGGTGGGCGACGACGGCCTAAAGACGCAGTGGGCAGGGTTGCGCCGGCTGCAAGGTCTCGGCTTTCCAGTCAATCCGCACGTTGCGCGACTCCCCGCGATAGACGCCGTCTTCAAATACTGCGCGGATTGGGAACGGCGCCGCGATGACCTGGACTATGAGATCGACGGCGTCGTGGTGAAAGTCAACGAGCTCGCGCTGCAGGACCGGCTCGGCGTCGTCGCGCGCGACCCGCGCTGGGCCATCGCCTATAAGTTCAAGCCGCGCGAAGCGCGAACGAAGTTGCTCGACATCCTCGTGACGGTTGGTCGTACCGGAACGCTGAATCCGAACGCGGTGCTCGCGCCCGTACGGATCGGCGGCGTCACCGTGAAGAGCGCGACGTTGCATAACCGCGATTACATCGAGAGCAACGACATTCGCATCGGCGACACCGTGCTCGTGACCCGTGCGGGCGACGTGATTCCCCGGGTAGTCGGTCCCATCGTTAGCGAGCGTTCCGGAAACGAACGGCGGTTCAGGCTGCCGGCGCGCTGCCCGGTCTGCGGTTCGGACGTGGATCATCCGGAAGGCGAGGCGATGTCGCGTTGCACGAACGCGGCGTGTCCGGCCCAGGTATACGAGCGGGTGCGTCACTTCGCGTCGCGCGGCGCCATGGACATCGAAGGCCTCGGTGACGTGATGGCGCAGCAACTGACGGAACGCGGCTTGGTGCGCGACATCTCCGGCATTTATGCGCTCGATACAGCGAGGTTACGCGACGTTCCTCGCACCGGAGAAAAGAGCGTCGAGAGCCTCCTGCGCAACATCGAACGGTCGAAGCAGCGAGGCCTGGCGCGCCTATTGTACGCGTTGGGAATACGCTTCGTCGGCTCCCAGACGGCGCAGATCTTGGCGAGTGATTTCGGCACGATCGACGCGATCGCCGATGCGAGCGAAGAAGATCTTCGGCACAGCGAAGGGATCGGACCCGAAGTCGCGCGCAGCGTCACGCTGTTCTTCAAGCAGCCCGCGAACCTCGAGATGATCGAGCGCTTGCGGCGTCAGGGAGTCGTGATGGATGCTCCCAAACGCGTCGCCGCCACGAACGCCAAGTTCGCCGGCAAGACGTTCGTCTTGACCGGTACGCTGCCGTCGCTGACGCGCGAAGAGGCGAGCTCGCTGATCGTCGGCGCAGGCGGTAAGGTCAGCGGCTCGGTGAGTAAGAAGACCGATTACGTGGTTGCCGGCAGCGAGGCCGGCAGCAAACTCGTGAAAGCCGAACAACTCGGCATCGCGATCGTAGACGAGGACGGGCTCCGGCGCCTGCTGTCGTCCCAGGTTCGCTAAAGAATCCGCACTCCATAGTCGCTTGCGTCCGTCGAGTGCGGTAGCGACGGGCCGAGCGCTTCGGCGACGTCGCCCGCAATGACGCCGGCGCGGCGCTCGCGCAGCGCGCGCCGTGCGGCCAAACCGTGCCAATACGCGCCGGCGCGCGCTGCATCGACCGGCGACAGCCCCTGTGAGAGCAGCGTGGCGATAATTCCGGTCAGTACGTCGCCCGTTCCCGCCGTCGCCAGCGCGCTCGTTCCCGTCGGGTTAACGTGCATTGTCGTCCCGTCGTAGATCAGCGTGTCGGAGCCTTTGAGGAGCGTGGTGATGCCGGTACGCTCCGCGAACTCGCGCACTCGCTCGACGCGGGCTTGCGGCGCCACGGTTCCTTTTCCCGAGAGCCGCGCGAACTCGCCGGCGTGCGGCGTGACGACAGCGCGCTTATCGCGCAAAACGTCGAGGTGCTTGCTCAGGTGAAACAGCGCGCTCGCATCGGCGACGACGGGGAGTCGGTTCGCTCGAAGAAAGCTTGTGACGATCTCACCCGTCCGCGCATCCAATCCCAGTCCGGGCCCGATGGCGACCGCGCCGTTGCGCTTCGAGAGATCGAGCAGCTCTTCGACGACCGCCGCCGGCGGCGCCTCATCATCCAGTTCCACGACGACCTGCTCGATCAAGTGCATTCGCAGAGCGGCCGCCGCGGATCTCGGCGTCGCCACTGTGACGTACCCGGCGCCGCCCCGCGCGGCGCCGCGCGCGCAGAGCACGGCGGCGCCCGGAAACTGTGGCGATCCGGCGATCACGAGCGGCGCTCCCGCAGAACGCTTATCCGACTCCGCAGGCCGCTCTGGCAAGAGCTCGCAGAACGCTCGCGCGTCGAGCGCGGCGTACTCGCGCCGTTGCGCCGCCAAAATCGCTTCGCCGATGCCGATCGGCACGCACCACAGCTCGCCCACGTTTTCGCGGGCCGGTTCCAGCAACAGGCCCGGCTTGGCCGCAGCGAGCGTGACGGTGACGGTGGCTCGAACGGCGCCTTCTCCCACCGCGCCGGTCAGCGCGTCAATGCCGCTGGGGATATCGATCGCCAGCACGCGGCGCTCGCCCGCATCCAGCGCGGGAGTGATCGCACGATATTTTTCCGGCAGTGGCAGGCGCGCGCCGGTACCGAACAGCGCATCGACCGCGAGCCCCTCGCCGGCCAACGCAGCGGCGCCGTCCGCATCGCCCGGCAACGGCACGACGTTGACGCCTGCCTTCTGCGCGCGCTCCTGCGCGGCGATGCGTGCCCGCGACGAATGCGCCGAGTCGTCCGCGGCCACGACGCAGTCGTACTCGGATGCCAGCTCCGCGAGAGCCGCGAATCCGTCGCCCCCGTTATTCCCCGGTCCGGCGAAGGCGACGATTCGGCTGCCGGCGGGCGCGATGCGACGCGCGTGCTGGGCGATGCGGCGTCCGGCGTTGCGCATGAGCGCGTCTTCACCGGAGGTCGCGATCGCGGCGCGATCGGCATCGCGCATTTGTTGGGGAGTGAGGACGTACATCATCCTTCGAGTATGACGACCGCTGCCGCCGCCTGCGCCGTGTGCGTGATGGTCAAGTGAATGCCGCGCACGCCGCGCAACGCAGGCAGACGTGCCGCCCCGGCAAGCAGTTCGATCGTCGGTCGCCCGCTGGACTGATGCGTCACGCCGACGTTCCGCCAGGGAATCGCGTGTCCAAACGCCTTGCGCGTGGCCTCTTTTGCCGCGAAGAATCCGGCCAATCGCTCGTGCCAGTTGCGCTTTCGCAGCGCGTAGGCCATCTCTTCGTCGGTATAAACCTTGCGCGCGAACCATTCGAGGGCGCGCTCATCAAAGCGATAGCGCGCCACCTCGGCGATGTCGATGCCCACTCCAACGATCACCGCGACCGTTTCGACGCATCCGCCGCCGGCGCATCTTGCGCGCGAGCCGGCATGTTCTGAAAGTATTGCGCGATGATTGGCGAAGATTCCGCGACGAGATGAGCCAGATTGGCATCGTGCCGGTGAACGCGGTCGATGCGACGTTCTTGGAGCGGCTTGCCGCGTGTCTCGAAGAGTCGTTTTTGGCGCGCGCGCGGATCGAACGTTCGTTAGCCGTGCCCCGTAGCGCTCTCAACGCCGCCCGCGGGCAGCTCTTTGCTTCGACGCTGACGGCGCGAGTGCGGCGCGCCTACCCGGAGTCCGGAGACGCGAACCTGCTCGCCATCACTGCCTTCGATCTTTACAAAACGTCACACCGTTTTATCTTCGGCGACGCCGACGAGGCGCAGCGAGTCGCGATCGTCTCGATCTACCGGCTGCGACCCGAATTCTACGGCGAGCCGGCGGACGGGAACCTCGTCTTTCAGCGCACCCTCAAGGAGTGCGCCCACGAGCTCGGCCACGTTTTCGGCTTGCGCCACTGCTATAACGCGCGCTGCGCGATGTATTACTCCAACTCGATCTTCGAAACCGACAACAAGATGCCGCACTTCTGCGAGGGCTGCGACCGGCGCCTCACGCGGCGCGCCGACCCCCGTTAACGTTCGACTCGAACGTCGGCGAGCGACACTACCTCGGGTGCTCGTCCCGCCCGCCGCACGCGCAGGCCGCCGCCCGGCGCCAGCCCGAGCGCCGTGGCCTCAAACGCTGCACCGGTATCGGGCGCGATGCGGTAGCGCCGGCCGGGAAGCTGAGCGGCTTCATCCCAAAGCCCGACGATAGCGTCGGGATTGTCCAGCGTCCCTAGTGACGTTTCGTACCGCCGCAACAGCGTGCGCAGCAACGTGCCCCGTTCGACCGCCGCGGCATCGTCACAAAATGCGGGCGGCGGCGCAATGAGCTCCGGCGCGCCGGTGAAGCGATGGACATTGATGCCGGCGCCGCAGGCAACGCGCGCGGCGGCGCCTGCAATGCTCGAAATGCAGAGTATTCCCGCGAGCTTCCGTTCCGACAACAACACGTCGTTGGGCCACTGCAGCAGCGTATGGATGCCGCACTCGGCAAGCGCGCCGCGCACGGCGAGCGCCGCCCAGTACGGTGCGAGCCACAGCCGGTCGGCGGCGAAGGATCGTGGCAGAATGGTCGTGCAGAGCAATGCCGATCCCGCCGGTGCATTCCAGCGCCGCCGCTTCCGCCCGGCGCCGCGTCGCTGATATTCTGCAACGATCGTGAGCCCGCCATAACGCTCGTCGGGCAATAGAGCCGCGGCGTCGTCGTTCGTGCTGGTTGTTTCTTCGAGATAGCGGATTGCTGCAAACGGCGAATCCCGCAGCTCCTGCGCGACCGACTCGTAGGGACCCGCCTCCGGCAGCGGAGTTACACCGCGCCCCGGCGTATTGCGCGCTTCTATGCCCATCGAACGAACGCTAATTCTTTGCAAACCGGACGCGGTTTCCCGCGGGCTCATCGGCGAGATCACCGCTCGAATCGAGCGACGGGGCTACGTGATCTCCGCCATGAAACTGCTACAACTTCCGGGCGACGTCGCGCGGGAGCACTATGCCGAGCATCGGGGGAAGCCGTTTTTCGACGATCTCGTCAACTTTATCACGAGCGGACCGCTCGTCGCGCTCGCGGCGGAAGGTGAAGGCGCGATCGAAGGCTGTCGGCAGCTCATCGGCGCGACCAATCCGCTTGCGGCCGCACCCGGCTCTATTCGCGCGGATTTCGCTCAAACGATCGGACGCAACTTGGTTCACGGCAGCGACGGCGCCGCGAGCGCGCAGCGCGAACTGAAGCTGTTCTTCAACGACAGCGACTTCGTTTCACGGCGCCACGATCTCGAGCGCTGGATCAAGGAGTAGCGTGTCGCTCGAATCGCTGCGGGGCGCCGGCGCGCCGCTGATCGAGGCGGTGCACGCGCGTGAAGTGCTCGACTCGCGGGGAAATCCCAGCGTCGCCGTCATGGTGGCGACGAACGCCGGCGCGGTGGAAGAGGCGATGATTCCGTCCGGCGCGTCAACGGGCGCAAACGAAGCGGTGGAGCTGCGCGACGGCGACGGCGCGCGCTACAACGGAAAGGGTGTGCAGAAGGCTGTTCGCGCGGTGAACGAGGTATTGGGGCCGGCGATCGAAGGTCTCGATGCGACGGAGCAGCGCGACATCGATCAAAAACTCATCGAGCTTGACGGCACGCCGAATAAGGGCAACCTTGGCGCGAACGCTCTCTTAGGGGTTTCGCTCGCGGTGGCGCGTGCCGCGGCCGCGAGCGTCGGCCTTCCGCTGTTTCGATATCTCGGCGGACCGTCGGCTGCAACGCTGCCCGTACCGATGATGAACGTGATCAACGGTGGCAAGCACGCCTCGGGCGCACTGCAGTTTCAAGAGTGCATGATCGTGCCGGTCGGCGCGCCGACGTTCGGCGAGGCCGTGCGCTACGGCGCCGAGACGTTTCACGCACTCGGAACGTTATTGCACGATCGGGGATGGCAGACGCTCGTGGGCGACGAGGGCGGCTATGCGCCGCCGCTCGAAACTCCCGGAGAGGCGCTGGATCTCATCGTTGCGGCGATCGAAGGTGCCGGATACCGGCCGGGCGAGGATATCGCCATCGCGCTCGATCCGGCGTCCAGCGAGTTCTACGATGACGGGAAGTACTTTCCGCTCTCACCCGCGCAGGGTGCGGACGAGGATCAGATGATCGCGCTCTACACCGAGCTGTGCGCGGCGTATCCCATCGTGTCGATTGAAGATGCTTTGGCCGAAGCGGATTGGGACGGCTGGCGCAGCCTGACGTCGGCGCTCGGTGGTCGAGTGCAGCTCGTGGGTGACGACATATTCGTGACCAACGTCGCGTTTCTCGAGCGTGGAATCGCCGAGGGCGTCGCCAACGCGATTCTGATCAAGGTGAACCAGATCGGGACGCTGAGCGAGACGCTCGACTGCATCGCGACGGCACAGCGCGCTGGCTATCGCTGCGTCATCTCACACCGTTCCGGCGAGACGGAGGATACGACGATTGCGGATCTCGCCGTCGCCACCGGTGCGGGTCAAATCAAGACCGGTTCGCTCTCGCGCAGCGACCGCACCGCGAAGTACAACCGTTTGATGGCCATCGAAGGGCAGCTGGGTCAGGCAGCCGTCTATCCCGGCCGTCGCGCATTCCGCTGAGGACGCCGGACGCGTCGAAGAATCTTCGAAAGACCGCACCTCGCAGCACGCTCGCGGGCTGGAAGCCGGCGCGGGATCGTTTCGACCCCGTCGCCTTGCTGCACGAAACGGAGACCGGACGAATTCCCGAGCTGTTGCCCGAGCGCCATCGTCGCATGAGCGCTAATCCGTTCGCCTTCTATCGCGGCGGCGCCGCGCTGATGGCCGCGGATCTCGCGAGTTGGCCCGTCACCGGTTTGCGCGTGCAACTCGGCGGAGACGCGCATCTGCTGAACTTCGGCGGATACGCGACGCCAGAACGCAATCTGACGTTCGACATCAACGATTTTGACGAAACGTTGCCCGGCCCGTGGGAATGGGACGTCGCCCGTCTGTGCGCGAGCGCGCCGCTGGCCGCATCGGCGCGCTCCTTCGGCAAGCGCGTCGGCGAAGAGGCGGCGTATCAGGCGGTCGCGAGCTATCGCACGCACATGCGCGAGCTGGCCGCGTATTCGCCGCTCCAGATTTGGTATTCGCGCGTGGACGTCCGCGGTATGCTCGCGCGCGAGCTCACGCCGCCGCAGTACGCGACGCATGTTAAGCCGACGCAAGAGCACGAGGACGTCGCCCGCAATACGATCCACAAGTACCGCGAGACGCTGTTACCACACGTGAGAATATTGCTCGACCGCTACCAGCCCATGGATTTTTTCGAGCATCCCGTCGGCGTCGGCAGCGTCGGTTTGCTTACCGTCGTCGCGCACTTCGAAGCTCGCGAGGGCGAGAGTCTCTACCTCCAGATCAAACAGGCGCAGGCATCGGTGCTGGAGCGGTACCTGCATCCATCGCTGTTTGCGAATCACGGCCAGCGCGCGATCGCCGGTCAGCGTCTGATGCAGGCGGCGACGGATCTCTTCGTGGGATGGACGAGCGAAGGCGAGCGCGATTTTTACGTGCGTCAACTGCGGGACGCAAAGTCCGGCCTCGACGTGGAACGGATCGACGCGCCGCAGCTCGTCGATTTTGCCGGGCGCTGCGGCGCCGTGCTGGCGCGCGCGCACGCGCGCACCGGCAATCCGCAGGCGATTGCGGCATATCTCGGTGCGGGAGACGTTTACGAGAACGCGATGGCGCAGTTTGCAAGCGTCTACGCCAAGCAAGTCGAACGCGATTACGAAGCGTTCTGCAGGGGCCTGTAGCTCAGCGGTAGAGCGGCCGGCTCATAACTGGTTGCGCGTAGGTTCGAATCCTACCAGGCCCACTACCAAACGGCGCGCCGCAGGTGGGCGTTCGCAAGTCTCGCGTCAAAGTACCCACCACGCTCCGGTTGTTCCCTACGCTCGACGTTTTGTCGGTTCGGAGGACCCCATGTTGCTGAGGATTTTGGCCGGCGCGAGTTTCGTGGTGCTAATGACGGGCTGCGGCGGAGGGTACCTCTCGGCACCCCGCGTGGCCGGCGTGCCGCAGAGCATACATCCGCCGGCGCATAAGCACGTCTTCCACTTCACGGGAGCCGCTCAAACCTTGGAAGTGCCCGCCGGCATTACGAAGGTGATGGTTGTCGCCGAGGGTGCAAGCGGCGCCAGCTGCGTGACCACGAACAGCACGTACTGTTACGGTTCGGGCATTGGCGGAAACGGCGGCTTCGTGCGCGCGACGATTGCCGTGACGCCGTCGGAGACGCTGTACGTCTACGTCGGCGGACACAACGGTTGGAACGGTGGAGCACGCGGGAAGGGCAGTAGCTTCGGCTATTTCAACGGCGGCGGCGAGTCCGACGTGCGCCAGGGCGGCAGCAATCTGAAGGATCGGGTCGTTGTGGCCGGCGGCGGCGGTGGCGGGGGCTCCGTGTCACTGAACTCGGGAGGCCCCGGTAATGGCGGCGCGGGCGGAGGCACCACCGGGGCCGCAGGCGGCTGGGGCGGTTTCTACGGCGATGGCGGCGGCGGTGGCGGCGGTACGCAGACCGCCGGCGGTTCCGGCGGCGCGGGCGGCTGTTGGCAAAATTCGTGTGGTCACGACGCGCAGCGCACGTCGGCGCCGTGCCGAGAGTGCGGACAAGGTCCCGGTGGGGCCGGACGTCCCGGTAAATTCCATTTCGGCGGTCAGCCTAGTTTAGGCGGGAGCACCATTGGTGGCGCTGGGGGCGGTGGTGGCGGAGGATGGTACGGCGGCGGCGGCGGCGGCTCCGGCGCTTGGTCGTATTTCGGTCCCAGCTTCACCGACGGCTCCGGCGGCGGCGGCGGCGGCGGATCGTCGTTCGTTGAGAAGCACGCCGGCCACGTGAAGCACATTCAAGGCGGCGCGCCGCCGGGCGACGGTAAAATCGTTATTTCCTGGTAGTGCGCGTGGCGAATGTCGCCGTGTGACGACGTTAGTAGTTATGCGTTTTCTGCTGGGCCCAACAGGCGATTGAAGAACGAGCGATAGCGTTGCAGCGCGATGCGAAGCTCCTCCGTATCGGGCGCCTCGTCGCGGTTCCATTGATTTTCGAGGCCGGTGCGCTCGCGCGTAAACGTTTCCGTAAGTTCGTTGACGATCTGCGCCACCATTTCATGAGCGTCGTTTACCGATGCGCGTGGATCGTCGACGAATTGCGCCTGAATATCGCTCCAGCGTTGTCGCAGTTCGGTCATTCGCTCCGGAGGAAGAAATGCTGTCCCGCGATCGTCGCGCGTCTCCATGTTCATTGTTTCCTTACCTCGTCGTTGCCGACTAAATCGGCGAATAGGGTGCGATAGTGGAGCATCGCTTGCCGAAGTTCTTCCGTCGTCACGTCGCCAGTTTCACTCCGAAGCGAAATCTCGTGCGCCGCGCGATAGTCTTGTACCACCGTCGCGTGATCCGGCGACAGATCGGCCGCGCGCTGCTCGAAGTTAACGATCGGATAACCCCGATCGCGCATCACGTTCGTCAGTAGCGCGTCGGCCTTCGCGAGAGCGGCTTTGGGTTCATCGACGAATCGTTGCTGGACCTGCAGCCATTCATCGCTATAACGCTCGCGGGCGCCGGCCGGTAACTCTTCTAGGCGAAACTTTCGAACGCGCGCTTCGCGATCGGCAAGCTCCTGCTCCGCTCGGGCGCGATCGCCGTACTGGCGAGCCGTGCGCTCGTATTCGGGCCCGAACCGGCGTTGCAGGCGCGCCGACCGTTGTTTGCGAGCGCTAACCACGACCGCAACGATGATCGCGACGAGAACGATCGCACCGATGATATAGTAGATGGTCGGGCTGGTCGTCGTCATGGCCCCGTTTCTACCCAGAATCGCTGCGAGCTCCGCGGGCAGCGGCTCAATCGCTCCCCTACGGGCGCCGTCCAGGCGAACGTACTTGACGGCACGAAGCGCCGATGAGAGCATCTTTCATCGAGGCGCCATCGTCTATCGGTTAGGACATCGCCCTTTCAAGGCGGAAAGACGGGTTCGATTCCCGTTGGCGCTACCAGAAACTCAGTGTATAAGCGTTAAGTTATCGAATAAGACGCGCGGCTGTCACGCGCGAACGAGTGGTCCTGCTTTGGCGTAGAGCGTTAGTCGCAAAGCAGTTCGGCTGTGAGGGCGCGCTCGAGCCAAGCGGCGTACGCAGTCACCGGCCAATTTTGCTGGACCACAAGCAGCTGCCAGAGAGTAGGATGATTGAGCGCCCATAGCGCATCCGCTGCTTCACCAATCGTCAAGTCGCTCCGAAGAGCGCCGGCACATGAAAGTTGCTTGACGAAGTGTTCGGCAACTTGATGCATCTTAGTATCGACCTCGTTCCACAGCGCGCGCACGTCCTTTTCGCCGGAGGCACTGCGGATGGCTTCCAGGAGCTTTGCCGATCGGCTTTTGACCGACACTGAATGCTCCACCATCCGCCGAAGCTTCTGCCGCGGATCGTCGTCCTTCGATACTTGTCGGTAGTTCCCGTCAGGCCCGTTGGCGCTACCAACAAACTCGGGCCGAGCCGGCGGACTACTCTTGCAAAAGAAGAGATTTTGCGGCAGCCGCAGAAGTGAACTTTCCCAGTGCGAACGATGCCGCGGTTCGTCTGGGTTACCGCAGTCCTTACGGCGATCACGCTCTTGCAAGCCGTCCACGCGGCTTCACTGCCTCCGCAAAACAATATCTCGTTGCTTGCTCCGGCCGACGAGTATTTTGGCCATCAGAAACTAAGCGTCGTTCGCATCCACCATCAGGTCTTCGCGCTAAAAACCGAGCTGCAGTACCGCCGCCGTCATCCCGACGCAATCGAAAATGAAGCTGATTCGATCGCCGACGCATACTTCGACTGGGCCAACCGTTATCCGAACGATCGATGGTTGCCGCGCGTGGCGTGGGAACTCGCGACGCTCTACGAAGAGCTTCCTGGATTAGCCGCGCAAGCGCAAGCATACACCTTCCTTGCTCTCATTTCCCAGCGTTACGCCCAAACGATCGTTGGGCGCAGCGCTGCAGTGGACCTAACGCGCGGTGTCGGCGTACGCGCGTGGCCGCTCTGGGCGGGACGCGAGCCCACGCAGCAACCGCTGCTCGTCGGACAAATTTGGATTCGTGATCCGAAGGACGCACAAGCGTTGTTAGACGCGATTCAAGAGGTAGGAACACGGCTTCAGGCCGGTCGCATTTTGCCCGTTGCGGCCTTCGGTGCGACCGCTGTGCTCGAAGGGCTCTATCGAAGCCTTGGGCCCTCACTAACCGCTGATGGGGAACAACGCTGCGCTTGGCAAATCGCGACGCTCTACGAGCTATTGCCGGGCACGGCGTCGCGAGATCGTGCGATTCGTATGCTCGCGCTCGTGCTCGATCGCTACGGAAACACGCAGTACGGACTTTGGAGCCTGCGGGACCTGCAGCGCGGCGTCGGAGTTCGCAGCGACTAATCGGGATTCGAAAACGCGAACACCCGTACACGATGGCGCGAAGACTATCCACATCGGATGAATTCGCTTGTGACGGTTGCTTTGTTGGCGACGCTGGGACCGTCCGGCCCCAAGACGGCCGCGATTCGCCACAACCTGCGCGCCCGATCGCTCATTTGTAGCTAGCTTCCGGTTGTCGCCGAAGGCACCTCCAGTCATAGGCAGATCGGCGTAAACCGCTGCGGCGTGACGCTGTAAACGCGACGTTATGTTGATCGGCCGTAGCAGCGCCGGCACGGGGAACATTCTGTGTGGCTAAACCTGTGACGGAGTTGAATATCTACCCCGAAAAGGACGGTTATAACGAGCCGGGAGAACATGTCGCATGCCATATTGTAGCGTTACGATCAGTTGCAGACGGAAGGCGCCATGGATATCATTGAACAAGATTTCGATATCGAAGAATTTCTCAACCGACCGCTCTTTGCTCACTTGACAACGCTTAGCGATGCCGGACCTTGCGAGACGCCAGTTTGGTTCTCGTGGGAGGACGAAGCGCTTTGGATAATCGCAACTTCTAAAAGCAGTTTTGCTAGACGGCTCCTGAAGGATGAACGCGCGGCGGTTGGCATAGTGGACTTTGATTTGAAGCGCGGGTTCTTACAGCATCTTGGGATGCGGGGCGTAGCGACCGTGCTACCAATGGTGATCGATCGTCGCGCTCGGCTGGTAACCCGGTATCTAGGAAGTGAAGCGACTTGGAATTCATGGTTTAGAGCAAATGTTGTAGAGCAGCAAGACGTACTCGTCAAGTTCGTTCCAGATATGGTAATTGCTCGCGATCAATCATATTTCCGTAGTGGCGATCTGGCCAACAAGGTCGAAAGGAATCCCTCCACGCCCGAACAGGTCTCGCCGATGCTTGACCACGCGTCGTTCGGCGTTTCCAACCTCTCTCGATCCATCGCGTTCTATGACTCTGCCCTTTCCGGAGTTGGCTACTGCCGGATTTGGACGACGGTAGATGCCGCGGGCTACGCGCGCTCGGGTATTGACGAGTCCTTTGCTATAAGGCAGGCACCCGCCCCGATTCCGGTAGCGGACGAACGCTGTCATATTGCATTTGTCGCGTCGGACCGAGCTGCCGTGCATACTTTCTATGACGCTGCGATCGCACAGGGTGCGTTAGACGATGGTCCCCCCGAACTGTGCCTCGAGTACGGCAAACGGTACTATGCGGCGTTCGTCCGAGATCTAGACGGCTATCGAATCGAAGCGGTGTGTCACGAGTAGCGCCCCTTGTGCGCCTCGATCGCGTACAGCTCGCCATGCCGTGCGGCGAAGAAGACCGCGCGCGTGAGTTCTACGTCGGCGCGCTCGGATTTAAGAGGTGACGAAACCACCAGAACTGGCAGAGCGCGGAGGTTGCTGGTTCAGAAGCGGCGATGTTCATGTCCATCTTGGCGTTGACGGCGACTTCCATCCGGCGAAGAAGGGCTCGGTTACGACGGACTTACCCGGTATGTAAAAGGGGACGGCGGTGGCGCCGTCCCTTTCTTTTTAACGCGCCAAGCCTAGTTCTTCATCGCACTGACGGAAATGCCGTATCCCGCAGTTACCGGAGCGATGTTGACGGGAAGGCTTCTCTTCGCAGCGCCGCCCGCGGTGTAGTTGTAGTAGTTGACGTTACCGACGCAATCGATGTTTCCGAAAACGGCTCCGTTGTTGGAACGCGTGGTTCCACCGACGAAGATCTGGAGCGCGTCGGCG
>JAFAXS010000138.1 GCA_019240755.1 Vulcanimicrobiota bacterium | reverse complement strand
GACGTTGAGCCGCAGCAACGGTTCGGTGTTCGACGGACGGACGTTCATCCACCAGTGCGGATACGAGATCGTTACGCCATCGAGGTGATCGATGTCGGCATCTTTATAGTGTTCCTGGATCTCCGCCAGCTTCGCGGGGATGTCGTTCACCTTGGTGTTGATCTCCCCCGAGCGAAACCGGGTGTCGATCGGCGCGATTACCTCGCTCACCGGTTTTCCGGCCTCGCTGAAGAGCTCCAAACAGGCAAGAAGCGCGATCATTCCCGAGTCGGCGTACCAGTTGTCGCGAAAATAAAAGTGTCCGCTATGCTCGCCTCCAAAGACGATGTCTTGTTCCCGCATGATTTCCTTGATGATCGAGTGTCCGACTTTCGAACGGACGGGAATGCCGCCAGCCTTTTCGATCAGCTCGGGGACGCTGCGGCTGCAGATCAGATTGTATAGAATTTTTGAACCGGGATGCTTCTTCAACGTGTTGAGGGCCACGAGCGCGGTAACGGTGCTGCCGTCGATCAGTCCGGCCTTTTCGTCTACGATGAACATGCGGTCGGCGTCTCCGTCGAAGGCGACCCCGAGATCGCAGTGATGCTTCTTCACCTCGGCCTGCAGGTCGGCCATGTTCTCCGGTTCGATCGGGCTTGCCGGATGATTGGGGAAACTGCCGTCGAGCTCAAAGTAGATCGGCACGACGTCGCACGGCAGGGATCGAAAGACGTGGGGAATCGTTTCGCCGGCCATACCGTTGCCCGCATCGATCGCGATTTTAAACGGCTTGATCTTCGCGCGGTCGACGAAGGACAGGCAGTGCTCCGCAAAATCGTCCAGGATGTCTCGCTCCGAGATCGTGCCGGGCTTCGCTGCCTTCGGCGGCAACTCGCCCGACGCAAGCCGCTGCGCAATGGTGGATAGTCCGGTGTCGAGCGAGATCGCTCGTGCCTGCGCCCGCGTAAACTTCATTCCGTTGTATTGCGCCGGATTGTGCGACGCCGTGATCATGACGCCGCCGTCGAACCCAAACTTCCCGACCGCAAAATAGAGCGCGTCGGTCGACACCATCCCGATCTGCACGACGTCGGCGCCGGCGTCGCTTGCGCCGCGCGCAAAGCCCTGCGCGAGGTGGGCGCCCGACGGCCGCATGTCGCGACCGGCGGCGATGCGCGGCTTATCTACCCCCAGTAACGCAACGAAGCAGCGCCCGATCGCGTAAGCGACGTCTTCGTTGAGCTGCGTTGGGTAGATGCCTCGAACGTCGTAGGACTTGAAGATCCCGGGATCGACTTTCGTTTGCACGGGAGCGCGTTCTTCGACCGCACCGGCGCGATGCCTTCGAGGCCGCGCGAAGACGCGTGGCGTCCCGTCGGCGAGATTGATGCGGTCGAGCGCGATGCCGTAGGCGCGTTCGATCAGCTCCGTGCCCAGCAGGCGTTGCGGCGTCGCGATCGCAAGCAACTGTCGTTCGCTCAGAAGCGCGATCCGATCGGCGTAGGCCGACGCCTCGTTGAGGTCGTGGAGGGCGCAGAGAATGGTCTTGCCGCCGCGCGCCAAGCGCACGAGCAGTTGCAAAATCTCCTGCGCGACGCGCACGTCTAAGTGGCTCGTCGGCTCGTCGAGAAGAAGAATCGGCGTTTCTTGCGCGAGGCCGAGTGCAATCCACGCGCGCTGACGCTCGCCCGCGCTCAGCGTCGCGACGTCGCGATCCGCCATGTCGCGCATTCCGACCGACGCGATCGCCGTATCAATGGCGGCTTCGTCGTTCGGATTGCGCGTCCAACGCCACCACTTCGCATGTGCGAGCCGTCCCATCGCTACGACCTCGCGAACCGCCAAGCGCTCGAACACCGTCTCTTCGGCGGTGACGAACGCGGCGCGCGTTGCGCGCTCGCGCACGGACAGCGCGCGAAGATCGCTACCCATGACCAGCACCGCGCCCGACGAAATCGGATGCAGGCCGGCGATCGTGCGCAAGAGCGTCGTCTTGCCGACGCCGTTTGGACCGACGACGGCAACGAACTCGCCGGGCGCAATCCGCGCCCGGAGATTGCGTAGCAGGTCGCGCCCGCCGATGCGAACGGTCAGCGCGTCGAGGGCGATCATCCTCCGGCGCCGGCGCGCCCTGCCGGACGCAAGTAGAGATAGAGGAACGCCGGAACGCCGATCAGCGCCAACAGTACTCCGATCGGCAACTCCGCCGGTGCGACGATCCTGCGGCAGACCGCGTCGGCGATCATGCAGAGGGCCGCGCCGATCGCCGCGCAGGCCGGAAACAAGAGGCGTGCTTGCGATCCCACGAGGCGCCGCGCGATGTGGGGCACGAGCAAGCCGATGAATCCTACGAGGCCGGCCAGGACGACGCTGCTCGCTGCCAGCAGCGACGACGCGCCGAGAATCAACCATTGAGCGCGATCCACGTTGACGCCGACGGCCCGTGCACGCGACTCCCCCACGCGCAGTGCGTCCAGCGCTCGAGCCGTGCCGGCCGCAAGCAGCACTCCCAACGCCGCATAGGGCGCAGTCAGCGCGAGATCGCGCCAGCTGCGGCCCGCCATCGAACCCGCGAGCCACGCGACGATCGTGCCCGCGGCGCTCGTCGATTGTGCGCGGACGAGCACGAGCGTCACGACGGCGGCAAAGAGCATCGAGAGCGAGACGCCCGCGAGGATCAAACGCTGCGGATCGATGCCGCTGCCGCGGCGGGCGAGCGCCGCAACGACGATCGCCGCTCCGAGTCCGGCGATGAAACCGATCGCCGGCGTGAAGGCGACGCTCACGCCCGCCACGATCGCAATCGCGATCGCAGCGGCGGCCGCGGCGCTCACTCCGGTCAAGTACGGGTCCACGAGCGGATTGCGTAACATTCCTTGAAGCATCGCTCCGCAGAGCGCAAGGCACGCACCGACCGTCGCCGCGACGCAGATGCGCGCGAGCCGCAACTGCCAAACGATGATCGCGACGGGACCGGAGGCGTGCGGATGCGCGAGCGTCTCGAGAATTTGGCGCGCGTCGAGCGCCGTCGCGCCTACGAAGAGGCTGCCGACCGCCGCGACGAGGACGCCGGCGGTCAGCAGCGCCAAGGTGGCCGCGCGCGTCATCTACTGCGCAGTTCGATGCTCACCGAGCGGCCCGGCATCGGATAACCGGCATAGAGCGCGTAGCGATCGTTTCCTAAGTTTTCGCCCCGCACTCCGATAACGAGCAGCGGCGTGATTCGGTAGCCGACGTAGGCCTGCAGATCGGTAAACGCCGCCGGCTGATAGATTGCATAGCGCTGCGCCAGAAACGGATCCGGCGATTCCTGTGCTCCCTGCGCGCGCACCCCGATCGTGAATCCATCGAAGCGCCGATTCACCGGAGCCTCATAGCGCAAACCCAGCCCGACGGCAAAGACGGGCGCGCGTCCTGGAATACGCAGGCCGCTCGCGAGGTCTTGCGCCCGATAGACGTTGGTAACGTCGAGGTTGGCGACACAGTGATAGAGGGTCCGCGCCTGCAGCGACAGCAGCAACCCTTGAATTGAGGCGCGACCGACATTTTCGGGAACGTACAGCGGCGGCGGCGAGACGATCAAGTTCGATCCGCTCAAGCTAAACCAGCCGAATCGGGCCTCTCCCCACGACGTCGGCGCAACGAAGGTTGCGTCGCCGGTGCGTTCGCGCTCCGGTTGGAGATGCGGATTGGAAAAGCCCGGGTAATAGAGCTCTTCTGCGGTGGGCGCCCGGAACGCAGTCCCGGCATTTACACGCAGCTGCAGCGCCTTCGAGAAAACGAAGATGCCGCCCAACGACGGCGAGTACGCGCCGCCCACGCCGCCGTCGTGTTCGGCGCGCAAGCCTGCGTAGATCTCGCTCCCGCGCTGCCAGAACCACTGCGCTTGGCCGTACGCGGCGGTCTGCGCGTAGTCGTAAAAGATCGGCGCGTTGTCCGCCGCAGTGGGCGAACCGCCGCCCGTCCCTGGATCCACACGCGCCACTCCCCGCGCAACGTCAACGCCATAGACGATGCGTTCGTGGTCGTCGCCCACGTTGTTACGAAGGCTTGCCATCCAGCGTTGGTCGTACAACACTTGCGCGTACGGTGGATTCGACGTCATGGATGGTGAGGGCGTCGGAAAAAATGAGTTCGGGCAGTTCGAGTCGACCGGCGTGTTGCACGTATCTGTCAGCGTGGCCGACGAGACGCCGAGTTGCAACTCTGCCGTTGAACGGGCGCCGCTGTGCTCTGCATCGAGCTGCAGGTTACGGGCAACATTGGTACCCTCATTCGTGGGTGAAAATGACCCGAGCTGGCCCGGCGCTCCGGCCTGCGCGGTGTTGATGCTTCCCAAAATCGTCAGGTTAAACGCGCCGACGGCCTTGCCGTATCGTCCGGCCAGGCTCGTCAGTCCGGCCTGCGCGTTCTGACGGTTTGGCGCGTTCACCACGGAGTAATCGTTGGCCGCATAGGTTCGCATCCACGAAAGATACGGCGTTGTAAGCGCATACGAACTTTCGCCAAAGGAGCCCGTCGACGCAAGAGCGGCGGCGTGCGTGCTTGGCGTCGCGGTGATGATATTGATGACTCCCCCCACGGAACCCGATCCATAGAGCGTCGAACCGCCGCCTTCGACGACCTCGATGCGGTTCACGCCCGTTACCGAATACTGTTCCAGATTGACGTCATCGATTTGAACGCCGGCGACCGGCAAGCCGTCCATCAAGACCAGGACCTGTTGCGACGAGCTGCCGCGTATCCCAACCGCGGTTAGTGAACCGAAGGCTCCATACCGCACGACGTTGACCCCCGGCACCTTTTCGAGGGCGTCTGCAATCGTGCGATCGCCGTCGCGCGCGATTTGTTGCGCGGTCACAACGTAGGTCGTGCGCGCGGCGCGCGCCGCGGACTCTTGACCGCGATCGCTCGTGACGACGTGGGCAATCTGCGGAATGGGGCTTGGCGACGGTGAGGGAGAGGCCGCGATCGCGGCCACGAGTGGTATCATTGCAAATCCTTTCCTTGACGCGAGGTGGATGATGCTCGTGCGTTTGCCGCGGTATCCTGACTCGCGGATCGTTGCCGGCGCCCGGGCCTTCCCGTCCCAAAGGACAGTGGCGTTTGGGCTGCTCCCCGCTTACAGTGGCGCGACCGTGCCGGTCTCTCACCGGCTTCCCGCGCAAACGTCTGGGAGCAACGTTACCAAAGCCGCGCCGTCGCTCCTTCACAGGGCGAAGCGCCGCGTAGTGCGTAGAGGCGGAGGTGCCTCGCTGCGTCGCGCTGTTCGCGCTCGTCGCGTCGTTCGCCGCGTGCGCGCGCGGCGCGCCGAGCCGTTCGCCTTCAACATCGCCGCCCGCGCGCGGTGCGCGCATCGTAACGCTGGTGCCCTCGTTTGCCGACGACATCGCCGCCATCGGCGCGACGGGACGGCTCGTGGGCGTCTCCGCATTTACGGATGCGCCGGCGACCGCGGCGCTGCCGCGCGTAGCGGATGCAACGGGCGTCAATGCGGAGGCCGTTGCGCTGCTGCGGCCGACGATCGTGCTGGGAATTCCCGCGCAGGCACGTTTCGTGCAGGTGCTCCGCCGCGCCGGAATTCGCGTCGAGTTGCTGCCCGACGACACCTATGGCGAGATCTTCTCGAATCTACGGCACATGGGCGAGCTTACCGGGAATCGGCGACAGGCTGCCGATACGATCGCGCGACTGCGCCGTCGCACCGGCGCGGTGCGCGCGCAGTCACTGCGTTTGCGCTATCATCCCAGCGTCTTCGTGGTGTTGGGGGCGGCACCGATTTGGACCGCGGGGGCGCAATCCTATATCAGCACGCTCATCGTGCTCGCGGGCGGCAGGAATGCCGCGAGTGATCTGCCGGCTCCGTATGCCGAGTATAGCGCCGAAGCGCTCTTGCGGAGACAGCCCGATATGCTGATCGCCGATCCGGCCGCGAACGTCCCGGCGTGGTTCGGGCGCGAGCCGTGGCGCAGCCTGCGCGCAGTCCGGTTGCATCGCGTCTATGCCCTGGATCCGGATACGATCGAACGGCCCGGTCCGCGGTATGCGGACGGATTGGACTGGCTGTTCGCGCGCGTCGCCCGCGTATCGGGCTCGCCGGCGCGCTGATGCAACGCGCGCTGATCGTCGCCGTCGCCACGCGTGCGCAGCGGCACGTCACGACCGACATCGAGGAGCTCGAGGCGCTCGCGACCGCGGCCGACGCTCGGATCGTTGGACGAGTCGTGCAGCAGCGCGCCGGCGTCGATCCCGCCACGCTGGTGGGGTCGGGCAAGGTACGCGAGATCGCGGATGCCGCCGATGACGTTCACGCCGATCTCTTGGTGATCCTCAACGAGCTGCGGCCGCGCCAGCGAAAGAATCTCGAGCGGCTCGTTCCGCTGCCGATCGTCGACCGAACGATGCTGATCCTCGACGTCTTCGCGCGTCACGCGCGCAGCTCGGAGGGAAAGCTCCAAGTCGAGTTGGCGCAGCTGCGTTACCGGCAATCGAACTTGATCGGAGTCGGAGCGGACCTGTCGCGTCTCGGCGGCGGCATCGGGACGCGCGGCCCGGGCGAGACGAAACTCGAAGTGGATCGCCGCCGCATCGCCGCGCGCATCTCCACGCTCCGTCGCCGGCTCGCCGCACTGCGTCGCCAGCGCGCCGTGCGGCGCGGACGAGACCGTCGCGAACCGCTAGTCGCCTTAGTCGGCTACACCAACGTTGGGAAGACGTCGCTGCTCAACGCGCTCGCGCGCAGCGACGCCTTCGTGGCCGATCAGCCATTTGCCACGCTCGATCCGACGATTCGACGCGCGTACGTGCAGCCGGGCCGCTTCGTACGTCTCGCGGACACGGTGGGCTTCATCACCGACCTTCCGGCCGACCTCATCGAAGCATTTCGCGCGACGCTGGAAGAGCTGCGTGAGGCCGAGCTCCTGCTGCACGTCGTTGATGCTTCCAGCATGCAGTGGCCGCGGCAACGGCAGGCGGTGGATCGAATCTTGCACGAGCTCGAGCTCGATGCGGCACCGCGTCTGCTCGTGTTTAACAAAGTTGACGTCTCGCACGCGCACAGCCCGCCGGATCCGCACGCGGTTAGCGTCAGTGCCGCCACGGGTCAAGGCCTCGAATCGCTGCGCGCCGCGGTAGCGCTCAGCCTTGATGCGGGTGCGCCGTCGCGATCGACGAGCGATCGCCGATCCACGCAAGCGGAGGAATTTGAAAGAAGCGAGCCAGCACGTTGAGATGCGCTGCATAGCCGCGGCGTAGCTCCGCGAACCTGCTCCAGGCGTCGTCCAGTTCACGCAAGTCGTAGCCCGCGTGTGCCAGACGCTCGCAGGCTTGATCGAACTCGCTGCGCTCGATGCCGACCTCCTCGCCGGTTATTTCGACACGAAAGTAGTGAGACAGATCGCGCGTCGCATGCCGTCCGACGTTGTAAAAGATGCGCGCCTGACCGTCACTCACCCCCTCGATCGTCGTCATCAGAAGCGTCGCCGCGTCGAGCAGTGTCCCGAGCGTTCCGACCCACGACTGATCGTCGTGACTCGAACGGAAATACGCGAGCATCGGATACGCAAGGTGGCTCTCCATCACGGCGGCGGCCCACCCCTGGGCGTCAAGCATCAGTGCGGGAAGGTCGTCGCGCGTTCGCGAGTAGCCGGCAATCGTCAGTAGACTGACGCCGCTGGGCGGCGTGCCCGCGCGCGCCGCGGTCGTCACGATAAACGTTTCCCGGCGCTGAAAAGAGCCGAAGAGTGCAAACAGAAACGCCGTCATGATCGAGAGAAACGAGAGGCCGGCGAGGGCGGAGAGCACCGAGACGAGCCGCGGTAGCGCGCCACGCGCGACCACGTCGCCGAAGCCGATCGTCAGCATCGAGCTTGCCGCAAAATACAACACCGTTCCGAACGACGCATGGGCCGGAGCGATCGTGCCGCGCAAGCCCCACAGCATGATGCCGAAACCAGCGATCAGCAAGAATATCCAGAGCGCCAGGATTGCAATCAGCATGAAGGGCGCAAAGTTTGCGAAGAAGTCTTCCCGGCCGTCCCCGTCCGAGGCGTATAGGCGCCATGCGAGGTTGGGCCATATCGTCCACGCGAGGCGCCAAAAATAGAAGCTGACTCGATAGCGGCGCCCCGTTGCGCGTGGCACGACGACCGCTTGAAAGACGTCGTTCAGCGTGACCGCGACGCAGGCCGCGCCGACCAGGACGACGAGCACGTTCAGTATCACGGCGACGCCTGCTTCGTCGCAGCGGGGCAGTACGCCGCTTCGAGCCGAAGCACTCGCCGATGGCGGTCACCTTTATCACGGGCCCGGTCTCGTGCGGGAAAAGTGCGCTCGGCGTGCGACTGGCGAGAGAGAGCGGGCGCGAGGTCACCTACGTGGCGACTGCGGCCGGCGAGCCTGAGGACGCGCAGTGGCGCGTGCGGCTCAGCCGGCACGTGCGCGACCGTCCCGATTCGTGGCGTACCATCGAGACCGCCACGATGACGGCCGACGCGCAGCTTCGATTTTTTCGCGACGCTCCGCCCGATGCGTGCCTGTTGGTAGATTCGCTCGGCACTTGGCTCGCGGCGCGCATGGCGAGTCGCATCGAGCTGCTCGAAATCGATTACGCCGTTCTTGCCGCACAACTCGAACAAGAGGCGAACGAGTTCGCGGAGGCTCTCTTGACGTCGCCGGCGGACGTCATTGTGGTCAGCGAACAGATCGGATGGGATCTCGTGCCTCCGGAAGCATCGGCGCGTCTCTTTCGCGACGTGATGGGGCGAGCGGTGCAACGGCTCGCTCACGACGCGCGGCACGCGTACCTTGTGGTGGCCGGCTACGCGCTCGACCTGCGCGCGCGCGCAGAAGCTAAACCGGACTCGGCGTAGACGTCGGCTCGGGGCTGCCGGAAGGCGTCGGCGCCGCGGAGCTTACCGGCGCCGGTGTGGCCGGGGGCGCTAGTGTGGGCTGACCCTGCGGCGCGGTCAGCGGGACCAGCCGGATGTAGCCGACCGAGACCGTCCCGTCGGTCGGTATCGTCGTGTCCGCAGTGGCCGTGGTATAGCCCGGCGCGCGAGCGGTCACGGTTTGGTCGCCGGCCACCGAGCGCAGAGTAAAGGCGCCCATCGCGTCGGCGTGGATCGTATAGAGCGAGCCGACCGAGACGAGCGCATTCGGAATCGGCCGGTTCGTCATGGCGTCAAGCACTCGTCCTGCGACTCTCCCATAATCTTGGACGCCGACGACGTTCGCCGGTGGCGAACAGGCGTCGCCGAGAGCGAAAAGTAGCAGCATCCCCACGACGGCGTATCGCATGCTTGCAAGTGTACGGCTCGCACGTATCGGCGTCCCCCTGGTTTGCGTCCAGCGTTCCGGTGGCAACAGTCAGGACAGGTAAGAAGAAGCATCTGTGAAAAACCCCGACAACCCATGAATCCGTACGGATCAGTCGCGATCTACCTCGGCGTGGCGTTCGTCGCGGCGCTCCTCTTTACGATGGTGCCGGGACTGTTGGCGCGGGCCAAACCGAATCCGCACAAACGCGAAGCCTACGAGTGCGGCGTCGAGCCGACGTCGCCGGTCGCGGGGCGCTTTCCCGTGCGCTTCTACTTAATTGCAATGCTCTTCGTGATCTTCGACGTCGAGGCGGCGTCGTTCTATCCCTGGGCCGTGCAGCTGCACGCGCTGCGCGTCTTCGGCTTGCTCGAGATGATCGTCTTTATCGTCGTCCTCGCGATCGGCTACGCGTACGTGTGGAAGAAGGGCGGATTCATTTGGCGGTGACGGCGTGACGGTCAGCCCCGGTCACTTTATGCTCGCCCGCGTCGACGACGTCGCTCGCTGGGCGCAGAGCTCGTCGGTCTGGCCGCTGACGATGGGCTTGGCGTGCTGCGCGATCGAGATGATGAGCGTGACGTCGGCGGAGTACGACATCGCACGCCTCGGTTCGGAAGTCTTCCGCAGCTCGCCGCGACAAGCCGACCTCATGATCGTCTCCGGGCGCGTAGCGCAAAAGATGGGACCGGTGGTGAAGCGTCTCTACGACCAGATGGCCGATCCGAAATGGGTCATCTCGATGGGCGCATGTGCGAGCTCCGGCGGAGTCTTCGATAACTACGCGGTCATTCAAGGAATCGACACGATCGTTCCCGTGGACGTGTACGTTCCGGGCTGTCCCCCGACTCCCGACGGACTGCTTTATGCCGTCAATCTCATTCAGCAGCAGATCCGCGAGGGAGGCCGCGGTGGTATTGTGGCTTCAGCCTAAACGACTACCAGCCGGAACGAACGATGCCTAGCACGCAGAAGCCGCCGCTGGCCGGTGCGGCGCTCGATCCGACCGCCGTTCGGCCGCCGATTGATGATGCGGCCGTCCAGCGCGTGGCCCCATCCGAGCTCCGCGCAGTGCTCGAAGAGCGCAGGCACGAGGGCTACACGATGCTGCTCGATCTCGGAGCCGTCGACTACTTGCGCCGCGCTCCGCGCTTCGACGTTGTGTATCACCTGCTGAAAGTGCAACCCGTCGCTGCGAGCGTTTCGGAGGTTGGGCAGCCCGCACGCCTTCGCATCCTGTGCGGCGTGGACGAGAACGAGCACCTGCCGACGTGCATGGACCTATGGAAGTCCGCAGACTGGGCCGAGCGCGAGGTGTACGACCTCTTCGGCATCGTCTTCGACGGTCACGCGGACTTGCGCCGCATCCAAATGCCGGTCGATTGGGAAGGGCATCCGTTACGCAAGGATTACCCGATGCGCGGGCCGGCCCGCGAGCGCTCGCCGCGTCCCGCTTTTGCGGGAAAGAGCAATGTGGTCGCCGGCACGCCGCCGGTCGGGCGTACGCTCGAAGCGCTGCAGGAAGAAGTGAAGCGGGCGCGCGAGCAGTGACGTTCTCTTCGGTGCTGCCGGCTCCCGACGTCGTCAGCCAAAGCGGCAACACGATGGTGCTGTCGATGGGACCGCAGCACCCGTCCACTCACGGCGTCCTGCAGCTCGTGCTCGAGATCGAAAGCGAGAACGTCGTGAAGGTCGATCCCGAGATCGGCTACTTGCATACGGGGATCGAGAAGAGCTGCGAGGGCCTGTTTTGGACGCAAGCGCAGACGCTCGTCGAGCGCATGGATTATCTGGCGCCCTCGTCCAACGCGCTCTGTTACGCTCTGGTCGTCGAGAAGCTGCTGGGGATCACCGACCGAATTCCGGAACGCGCGCAGATCATCCGCGTGCTGCAGATGGAGCTCACGCGCATCGCCTCGCACTGCGTCTGGCTCGGTACCCACGGCATCGATCTCGGCGCGATCTCGGTCTTTTTCTACTGCTTCGACTTGCGCGAGAACATTCTCGACCTGCAAGAGGCCGCCGGCGGCGCGCGCATGCATCCGAACTACATTCGCGTGGGCGGACTCAACGGCGACCTGCCCGACGGTTATCTCGCGAAACTCGACGCGTTGATCGAGAAGTTTCCCGGCCGCATGCGGGAGCTTCGCGGCCTATTGCAAGCCAATCCGATCTTCCAAGATCGCACGATCGACGTCGGCATCCTCTCGCCCGAAGAGGCACTGGCCTGGAGCGTGACGGGCCCCGCTCTGCGCGCGAGCGGTATCGCGTACGACGTGCGCAAGGCGTTTCCGTATTCCGGCTATGAGACGTACGACTTCGACGTGCCGACCCGCATCGAAGGCGACGCGTACGCGCGTTTCTTGGTGCGCCTCGACGAGATGGACCAAGCCATGCGCATCATCGAGCAGTGCCGCAAGCGGCTCGACGCGCCGGGCCCCGTCGTCATTGACGATCCAAAGGTCGCCCTGCCGCCGAAAGAGACGATCGCGCTCTCGATGGAAGCGTTAATCCATCACTTCAAGCTGATCAGCGAAGGCTTTCGCGTTCCGCCCGGCGACGTCTATCAGGCCGTCGAAGGACCGCGCGGCGAGCTCGGCTATTACATCGTGAGCGACGGCGAAAACCGTCCCTATCGCGTGCGCACCCGTCCGCCGAGTCTCTACAATCTGCAAGCGCTCAAGGGCATCGGCCCCGGCAACCTGATCGCTGACCTCGTCGTGATGATCGGCTCGCTCGACCCGGTGTTCGGAGAAGTGGACCGATGATCGCAATGCTGGAGTGTTACGGCGGTCGACGTGACGCCTCGGAGACGCTCGTCGCTCGGGCATCCGGCCCTCGCTCCTGCTGCCATGCCGCCTCGCTCCCGCCGTCCTTGGCTCCGCTCGGCGGTCATGAGCCTCCTCGGCATCACGTCGACCGCCGCCACACTCGAGCGTCGTCGTCGTCGGTCGTAAGGAATGATGCTGCTGCTTTCTTAGCGAGAGCAACGCCGGAAAGTTTGTTGCGAACTCGTTACGCTTCGTTGGGCGAGGCGCGCGCGGTGGTGTTGAGGAGCCTCGTGACGGCGAGCGGAGGCAAGGATGCCGAGAGCGAGCCGCACGGGAGTAGGAGCGCCGCATGGACGCGG
>JAFAXS010000116.1 GCA_019240755.1 Vulcanimicrobiota bacterium | reverse complement strand
GCTTTCGCTCGGCGCAGCCGGAGTGCCATCGCTCACGAGCCGCCCGGTGACGACCGACGAGCCGTGATCTTGATAGACCAGCAGCGCGGCGTTGGCCGAGAAGTAGTTATTGTCGTTGAAGACCGCGACGGCGATCGTGTGCGGCTTGCCGTCGTCGAGCTGTCCGGCGAACGGCGTTAGGTCGATGCGGTACGGCACGAAGTTGAGCGTCTCGACGCCCGGTATCGGCACCCAAAGATAGGGATCGATTCCGCCCGAATAGATCCGTGGATAAACCGGCGCGACGCCGGCCGGCTGTCCGTCGAGCGTCACGTCGCCCTCACGGAATGCGGTATTGCCGCAGTTATTCAGCTGCTGCGCGAGGTTATTCGGGAAACACGTGTACCAAAACTCATCTGAGGACTGCGATTCCAAGAAGACGTCCAGGTATGCCGCTTCGACGTTGGTGGGAAACGTGAACGTGCCCGTCATCTGGCTGCTCGCAGAGTTCAGGAACACGTAGCCGCCCGTCGGGCCGCCCGAGAGCGGATAGATGGCGTCGGCCACCTTCGCGGGCGGATACTGCGACGTCGCGGGATAGAAATCGAGCTCCGCTCTGCCATAAATGATGCCGGTGTACTGCGAGTTGACGATGTTATAGACCGACGCTTGACCGGTTGAGCCTTGACCGAAGATCGGAGCGTATTCGGTGACGTCGCGCTCGACCGTCCATTCCGGACTCGCCGTTGGGCTCGGCTCCGCGGTCGTGCCGAAGAAAATGTTGGTCGCGCCGACCCAGATCGCGCCCGTGCGGTCGTACTGTACGCCTGCCGAGACCTTGAAGTGCACCCGCATCACGATCTTCGCGTACGGTCCCGGGCAGTTTGCCGGCGGCGTGTAGATGAACGGGTGATCTTTATAGTCCGCAAACTTGCCGACGGGCAAGTCGCCCATTGTGAGAGGAGGCGTGTGGGGCGTAAAGAGCACGTCAACACACGGCGATTCGTTCGGAACCTTCACGCGAGGGACGGCCGTGACCGGGTAGCCGGCCCCGCCATGCGCCATGGGCGACTTCCAGGCCGCGTTACCGGCCAGCGCGTGAACGCGCGCTGCCGCGCGCGAGATCGAGAGCGGCCCTCGCACCGCCGCGGCCGACGTTCCACCCGGAACTCCGGAGACGCCGGAGCCGAATCCGGATTGGCCGGCGCAGCCGCTCGTCACTGCGATCGACACGGAGAAGGCGACGAGAGAGAACGACCGACAAAACGAAAGACGCATCACGTACCTCCACAGCAACGGCAGGCCGCGAACTTTCAGCGACGGCCCGACCGATTCCCGGCCCGAGGGATGGTGACCTAGCTTAGCAAAAGCCGCATTCCCCAGAGTGAGGAGGCTCTCACCGATCCTCAAAGGCTTCGCAGTTAAAGGAACACCGATGACAAGCCATTTACATCGATCCTTTTTGATTCTTACCGCCGCACTCGCGACCGGATGCGGCACGAACTCCGTTCCCGCCGGCGGCGGACAGTCGAACGCCTCTTCCGTTTCGCCGAACGTGATGCCGGCGCGCTTGAAGAAGCCGGCGCTGATCACGCTCGACCTCAAAGGCGGAGAACTGGAATACTGGCCCGTTCACACGGGCGGCAGCAGCACGATGCCGATCCCCTTCACGGCATCGCTCGGTATCTACAGCGGCTACAACATGGCGGCCGACGGCGACGTGGTCGCCATCTCTAACAACCGGCCCCCCGAAGTGTTCACGTACAACGTACGAAAGAAAACGTCGGCAACGCTCGCCGATCCATACGGAACGCCGATTGACATCGCGATTGCCAAAAGCCACACGATTTACGCGTTGAACATAACGAACGTTACGGTATACCGTCCCGGTTCGGCGCCGTCCGAACTCACATGCCAATACATCAACGACGCGGTGGCGATTGCCGTCAACAATGAGGGCGACGTCTTCATCAATGGCTACGGGCCCGCGAGCTTCATGGGCGTGGCGGAGTTTCGGCGAGGCAAGCAGACCTGCAGAAAGCTCAACCTCCAACCGGAACAGGGCTATGCCGGCGGCGTCGGCATCGATCCCAAGACCGACAATCTCATCGTGGTGGACAACCCCGACCTTTGCGCCGGCGGATACGAAGGCCGTATGCTGATCTATCCCAAGCCGTACGGCAGCAAGTACACCGAGCGCAACCTCAACGCGACGTATTGCGCCGGCACGTTCCGGCTCGACGCGACCTCGTCTATCATCTTCGTGTCGGACGCGACCGTCAGCGCAGGCTTCCCGCTGATCGACCAACGTGGATACCCATCGGCCCAAGACGAGGGAGTCTATTCCGGCGGCTACGGTTCGCACGCGTCCTTCGGAGGCTTCACGACGATTCCGAACACGCTGCCAAACTAGCGTAATCTCCGCGCCCAGCGGCGAGCGGGTGCCGGCCATACTTGAAACAGTCGTTTCATGTATGCTAGGATGAGGCGTGCCCAGGACGACTGACGAGGCGCGCCGGACGGAGTTGCTGGAGCGCTCGGTCGACTACGTGTGCAAGCACGGGTTGGCCGAGCTGTCGCTCCGGCCGCTCGCCAAGGCGGTCAAGTCGAGTCCGAGGGTCTTGCTGCACTACTTTGGCTCGAAGGAGAACCTGGTTGTCGAGATCGTCGCGCGGGGTCGCGCCCGGCAGCGCGCCATGATGGCGAACCTCAAGCTCACGGATCTTTCGCCACGCGAGGTTTCGCGGACGCTGTGGCGCGAGTGGAGTAAGCCGCAGTGGGAGCCGTTGACGCGGCTATCCTTTGAAGTCTACGCGCTGGCCTTGAACGACCCGTCGAAGTTTCCCGGATACCTCGACAGCTGGGTTGCGGCGTGGCTCGACGCGCTGGAGGAGTGCACGTCGCTCCCCGGTTACACGCGCAGCCAGGCGCAGGCGCTCGCGACGCTGTTGATCGCCGGATTCCGCGGCTTCCTCCTCGATCTGCTGGCGACGCACGACCGCGCGCGCATCAATCGCGCGGTCGAGCTGTGGCTTTCCCTATTATACGAAGCCGAGACGCAAACGGAGGACTCCAATGCTGCGGGCTGAACGGCGGCGCGCCGCCACCGTCTTCATCTTCATCACCGTGCTGATCGACATGCTGACGTTCGGCATGATTGGGCCGGTGCTGCCCAAGCTGATCGCGAGCTTCGTCGGCAACAACTACGCGCACGCCGCCCAAGTGATCGGTGTATTCGCCACGGTGTGGGCGCTGATGCAGTTCTTTTGCTCGCCGCTGCTTGGTATGCTCTCCGACCGCGTGGGGCGGCGGCCCGTCATATTGATCTCCAACGGCGTGACTGCGATCGACTACGCCATCATGGCCCTCGCGCCGAATCTCTGGTGGCTCTTCGCCGGCCGCGTTCTCTCGGGCATCGCAACGGCAAACATCGCGACGGCGAGCGCCTACATCGCCGATGTAACCGAACCAGCGAAACGCGCGGCGGCGTTCGGCATGATCGGTAGCGCCTTCGGGCTCGGATTCGTGCTCGGTCCCGCAATCGGCGGCATCGTGGGCAACGTCGATCCACGCCTGACCTTTTGGGTGGCCGCCGGCTTCGCGTTGCTCAATACGCTCTACGGGTTCCTCGTGTTGCCCGAGTCGCTGCCGCTCGAGCGAAGAACGCGCACGCTCGAGTGGAAGCGCGCGAATCCGCTAGGCTCGCTCAAGCTGCTGCGCTCGCATCCCGAGCTCTGGGGACTGACGTGGGTGAACTTCATCACGTACACGGCGCACGAAGTCTTTCCAAACGTGTGGGTGATCTTCTGCATCGCTGCGTACGGCTGGAGCACCGGCAGCGTCGGGCTAACGCTCGCGCTCGTCGGCATCGTCGCGGCGATCAATCAGGCGACGATGGTCGGGCCCGTCGTCAAGCGGCTCGGCGAGCGTCGAGTGCTGCTGGCTAGCCTCGTCATTGCGGTCGTCGGGCTCGCGCTCTTGGGAACGAACAGCGGGATCGTCTTCTTGATCGGCGCCGTCGTCGTTGCGCTGCCGATGTATCAGGCGTCATCGCAGGCGTTGATGACGCGGCGCGTGGGCGCCGCCGAACAGGGCGAGCTCCAGGGCGCCCTCGGCTCGATCCGCGGCATCTCGATGCTGATCGGGCCGTCGATCTTCACGCTGACCTTCGCCCAGTTCGCAGGACCCTGGCGCTCCGCCGGACTGATTGGCGCACCCTGGTTCTTGGCCGCATTATTCTATGTGGCCTCGCTCGTCGTGGCCTGGCGCGTCACCTCGCGAAGCGACGACGTCGTGCTGCCGTTACCCGAGCCGGCGCCGCCGATCTATGCCGAGACCTAGTCGCGGTTACGGACCCGTCGCAAGCGACCACACCTTCACCAACGGCGCGGAGTAGAACGGCGATTGGTCGCCGTTACGGAACGCGTGGTACAAGTCGACGCTCTTGTACGTGTCGTTCACGTAGAGCACCTTACCGCTCTCGGTGAGCGAGCCGAAGAGATGCGCGCCCGGGGCCAGTCGAATCGTGCTCGTCGGTTTGCCGCGCCCTTTCGCGTCAGGCGTGAAGCGCGTGATCCGGCCAGATTGGTAGAACGGGTCAGTACCTGCGATGAAGATGTCGCCCTCTCGATCGGTCGCCAGAGCGTGGACTTTGCCGATGTAGGCGCTGCGAAACGTCCTCGTTAACGTTGGATTGACGATCGGATTTGCGAATTCGTCCACGTTGTTGCGGCCGGAGTTCGCCACGTATAGGTTATCCGCGGCATCGACCGCAAGCGCTGTAAGATCGCCGCCTCGGCCATATCGTATCACTTGAGCCGGCCGCGCATCGCCCATGGCGCCGGGTGCGTAGATTGCCACGCCTTCGCACGGCCATTCGGAGCTGCTTGGCGGACCCGCTTTCGTCTGCTTTAGGGGCCCTGCACCGGACGAATAGGTGACGATCGCTACGAAAAGATAGCCGCTCGCATCGGCCGCGATCCCGTTCTCACCGGTAAACCCGGGGGCCGCCTGACATTGCGATGCCAGGTCGGGAATTATTATCACGCGTTTGGGTCGAAGCGAGTCCGGCGGAAACGCGTAGATGACGGCCTCGCCCGTGACCGTGCTGTCTCCGACGTACAGGGTGCCGTCGCCGGCCACCGCCACGTCGCCGCCGTATCGGGGATAGACGCGATCGGGATTCTTTGCCGGAATGCCGTCGATCAGCCGGAACCGTTCGATCGAGTCGTGCGTACCGGAAGATACCCACGCGTACAGGTGCGTTCGGCTGCCGGCCTGCGGCCGGACGGTCCGCTCCGCGGTGGGCCGAAACGATGCAATCGGTGCGATCGCCGGCGTCTGGCACGCCGTCAGAGCAAACAAGAGCAGCAGTCGCAATGCCTTCATCCTCGACCTCCAAAGATCACGATGGGTTTGACGAGCTGCGCTTGAGAGAATTCTCGATATGCGCGGGGCACGTCGTCCATACGTACGAGCGTCGCCGCCACCTTCCGCGCGGTTACGACGCCGCCCGCGATCAGCTCGAGAGCCGCGCGCGTATCGTCGGGACCGCACGAATAACTGGCAATCAGCCGCAGGTCGCCGAAGTAAAAGCGCTCCGGATCGGCGCTCAACCGCGTGTCGGGCGCGAAGGGCGTGAACATCACCACGGCGCCGCCGGGCGCGACGGCCGCGAAGGCATGCTGCATCGCCGCCTCCGTTCCGGGGCCGCAGATCACGACGTCGGCTCCCTCACGAAGTGCGCGGCCCGCATCCTCCGGCGCGAATACGGTCGCGCCGTTGCGCGCTGCGATGGCGCGGCGCGCCTCGATGAAGTCGCTGCCGAAGACCTCGGCGCCCGTGTCCTTTGCGACGAGCACGTGCAGCAGGCCCATCACGCCAAGGCCGATCACGTAACAGCGGTCGCCGGAACGCAGCCCGCTGCGGCGCACCGACTTAACGACGCAGGCCAAGGGCTCGGTCAACGCCGCATCGGCGAAGGCGACGTCCGGCGGCAATCGCAGCGTATCGCGTTGGTTGTCGCGCGAAACGCGAAAATATTCGGCCATCGCGCCCGGATCGATCTTCGTGGCCCGCCACGTGGAGCACTGCACGTACTCTCCGCGCCGGCACGCTCGGCAGTCGAAACACGGCGCGTGGTGATGGACGAAGACGCGATCTCCCACCGAAAAGCTTCCGTCGCGGCTCTCGGCGACGACGCCGGCCGGCTCGTGCCCGAGCACGAGGGGCGCCTTGCGCCGGATGTACCACGCCATGATGTCGCCGCTGCAGATACCGCTCGCCATCGTACGAACGAGGATATCGCCCTCGTTGAGCTCGGGCACGGGGCGTCGCTCGATGCGAAGGTCGTCCACGTCGTACAGCACGGCGGCGCGCATCGTTTGCGGCGTCATGGTTCGATCATTGCCTTTAGGCCTTCGCCGGAATCGAGTCGCGCAAAGGCTTCGACGATTCGCTCGAGGGGATAGCTCTGCGTGACGAGCCGCTCGAGCGGAAGATCGCGCGCCGCGATCAAATCGAAGGCCGCGCGCACGTCGGACGGACGGAAGTGAAAGGGCGCCAACAGTTGCACCTCGTCGTAATGAAGCCGCGCGGCAAGGAACGAGACGCGCGCCTCCGCCGGCAACCCTGCGAAAAATGAGACGCGACCGCCACGGCGCGCGAAAGAGGGCGCCGCCTCCCACATTTCCGGGCTCCCCGTGCAGTCGATCACCGAATCTGCGCCGCGGCCCTGCGTCGCTTCCGAAATTACATCCAGAATGGCGCGCGCACCGGTATCGAAACTCGCCAACGCAAGCTCGCGCGCCAACGCAACACGTTCGGCGCGCCGGCCGAAGAGCAACGCGTTGACCCCGGAGCGCCGTAGCAGAAGCGCGTGCAAGATTCCGAACGCACCGTTACCGAGCACGGCAACGGTAGATCCGCGCGTCGGACCCAGCATTTCGAGCGAATGGACCACGCACGCTAACGGTTCGAGAAAGGCGCCCGCAACGTACGTGACGCCTGTTGGTTTGCGATAACAGTTGCGCTCAACGATACGCTGCGGCACCGCAATGAAGTCGGAATAGGCGCCCAACAGCATCGTCGCCATGATGCTCTCGCAGAGTTCCGGTTGACCGTGAAAACACCAGTAGCATACGCCGCACGGCGCGGTATGGACGCACATCACCGGATCGCTGGGGGCGAACGCGGTCACGCCGGTGCCGGCCGCCGCGACATCGCCCGAAAACTCGTGGCCGAAGCGCGTCGGCATCGGCATCTTCGGGTGGCCGCGGCGGTACGTCTTGAGATCGGTGCCGTCCGTGAGCGCGGCGCGCACGCGAATCACGATGCCGCCCGGCGCGGGCGCCGGGATGGTCTCCTCGCGCAGCTCGATCTTCCCCGGCGCGAGGAGCATTGCAACGCGCGAGCTTTCCGCGATCATGCGGAAGCGGGCGCCATGCAGGCCACCAGCGCGTTGCGGATCGGCGCCGGCAGCGGACGGCTTTTCTTTGTCGTGGCGTCAATCGCCGCGACGACGAACGTCATCAGCGCTCCGGCCTCGCCCGTGCGTTCGTTGAAGACGACGGTGTGCCAGCGGATGCTGGAGCCACCGACCCGGACGACGTGCGTGCGCATGCGCAGCCAGTCGTTCATCAGCGCGGGCGCGTAGTACTCGGTTTCCACGCGCACGCGCGGCAGCCAAAAGTCATACTCGCTGAAGACGCGGTCGTACGGAAACCCCAGCTCTTCGAAGAGCTGCATCTCCGCGTACTCCGCGAACCGCGGATAGGCTGCGAAGTACATGATGCCCGCGACGTCCACGTCCGCCCACTGCACCTGCAACCGGCTCTCGAACGTTCGCGCTCCAGAGGGCAACGGGTCTTTGAAGCGCGTCACCCTTCGACTCGCTGCGCGTAGCGGGCGAGGGGGTCGACTTCCAGGTTGACGTGACTACCGGGAAGCCGCGCACCGAGGGTTGTGCGGCTGAGCGTTTCGGGAACGAGGGCCACCTCAAACCATTCGCGTCCGGCGGCGGCGATCGTCAGGCTCACGCCGTCGAGTGCAACGAAACCCTTCGTGACGATCATTCGCCCCAGCCACGCCGGCGTCTGCACGCGCATGCGTTCGCCGTTGCCTTCGCGCGTTCGCAGCAGCACGCGAGCGGCCGCGTCAACGTGTCCGTACACGAAGTGACCGCCGAGCCGATCGCCCAGTCGCAACGCGTACTCGACGTTGACGAGCTCGCCGGCGTGACGCTCGGCCAAGGCGCTGCGCGCCAGCGTCTCCGGAACGACGTCGAAGGCGACTCTCTCGCCGGCAACGTCAGTCACGGTCAGACAGACGCCGTCGATGGCGATCGAGTCTTTGCGCTGTGGGCGTTCGGTTTCGACGCCTTCACAGCGGACCGCGAGCCGAGCGCCGCCTTCCGGGAGCGGTTCGAGCGAGAGCAGCTTTCCTCTGTAGGGCACGATGCCGCTAAACATGGAGTGCGCCGCTGAGCAAAACGTCTTCGCCTAAGCGCTCGACGCGATCGAATCGAAGGTTGGCCGGCAGCGTGGCGAGATCGCAGCCGCTCAATACGGGCACCGCCGTCTCGTTGGCAAGCAGTCGCGGCGCGATTGCCCAGTACACGCGATCGACGACGCCGGCGGCGATCAGCGCGGAGGCGAGCCGGGGGCCGCCTTCACACAGTACGCTGCAGATTTCCCGAGCGCGCAAGGGTTGCAGCGCGGCTCGCAGATCGAGCGTGCCGTCGTCGCCGTCAATGTACAAAACGTCGGCAACGCTCTCCAGCTCCCTATAGACGGCACGCGACGCCTCCGGCGCGAGCACGATCGTCGTCGCATATTCCTCTGCTGCGGAAAAGATGCGGCTCTTCGCCGGAATCGGCTGCGTTTGGGCCATGACGATTCTTTGGTAGGGACGCAGCCGATGATGCGTGGGACGCACCGTCAGTGCGGGATCGTCCACTCGCACCGTCCCCGCGCCGACGAGCACTGCATCGTACGCGGCCCGAAACTCATGCACGAGTCGCTGTTCCGCCACGGAGCTCAAAGGCTCGCGCGTGCCGGGCCGGCCCGCGACGAATCCGTCCAACGACATTGCCATCTTTAGGGCGAGATACGGGCGTTGTGCGCGCATCGCGACGGCAAACGGCTCGATCAGATCGCGCGCGACCGCATCGTCGCCGATGACGATCTGAATGTCACGCTCGCGCAGTTTCGGTGCGCCGCCGTGACCCGCCGGATCCGCCGTTCCCGCAACGACGCGCGCCACTCCGGCGGCGACCAACGCATCGGTGCAGGGCGGCGTTCGTCCCGCGTGGCCGCAGGGCTCGAGCGACATGTAGACTGTGGCGCCGCGCGCGGCGCTACCGGCCATCTCGAGTGCGTTGATCTCGGCGTGCGCGCCCCCCGCGCGATGATGGTATCCCTCGCCGACGATTTCTTCCCCGGCGACGATGACGGCGCCGACCGGAGGATTCGGGGCGGTGCTGCCGGCCCCGCGTTGCGCGAGCTCGTAGGCTCGCGCGAGGTAGAGTCGATCCAGCGCGGTCAGGGTGCGGTCGGCGATCTCCACGGCTGGCGGCTTTTCGTCGCGGCCGCAAACCTGCCCGCTTCCGGTGCGGCGGCTGCTACCACCACCGCCGCATCGACGAGCGCGCCCGCCGCCGTCAGCGCGGACGCGCAGTCGCGTAGGGTGGCGCCAGTCGTGCAGACATCGTCGAAGAGCACGACGCGCTGCCCGGCGACTTCCCGGCCGCGGCAACCGAAGCGCCCGCGCGCGGCGAGGCGCTCGCGCCGCGATCGGCCGCGCTGCGCGTCGTCGCTGCGAAGGTATAACGGCGCAAGTAGCTCGGCGCCGGCGATGGTCGCGGCAACCCGCGCGATCAGCGCCACGCCGTCAAGCCCTCGCACTCGCCGTCGGCTCGCGGACGTCGGCACGGTAACCAGCGCGGAGCGTGGCGCGAGGAGCGGAGCGACAATGCTTCCAAGACGCTCGGCGACGTCGCGCCGGCCGTCTTTCACGGCGAGAATCGCGGCCTTCAGGCCACTCTCGTACGCGCCGAACGCGCGGACGGTGAGTCCCGGAAGCCGAACCGCGATCGGCTCCATCGGCGGCGTGCATGCATCGCACAGGCCGCTGCCGATTGCGTTACATGCGGCGCACTGCGGCGGAAAGACGACGTCGAGCAGCGCGCGCCATCGCACGCGACTCCATCACCGCGCTAGCCGTCCGCGACAAGAGCGTTCTCTAAAATCGTCTCCGCCGCGACGGCATACCGCGTGCCCACGACGGTGTCGCGGAGTTCGGCACGCGCGCCGACGGTCGCGCCGCGCCAAACGATGCTGCGCTCCAGCCGGGCGCCCGTCTCCACATTGACGCCGTCATCGAGAATGCAGGGCCCTTGGATCGACACGCCGTCGCCGACGCTCACGTCCGCTCCTAGCCGGACCGCTCCCGAGATCTCGACGCCCTCACCCAGACGCGCGGACGGGTCGATGCCGTTTGGACTGGACTGTGGAATTCGCACGAGGCCGCGTATCACGTCGTAACTCGCCCGACGATACTCTTTCGGCGTCCCGATATCGGCCCAATATGCGCCGGTTGCGCGGAATCCGTAGAAACGCTCCGCCGCGGCTTGCAGCGACGGAAACACTTGATTGCCGAAATCGTAAAACTTGCCCGCAGGGATGTGCGCAAAGATCTCCGGAGAGAAGGCGTAGACGCCCGTGTTCGCGAGGCGGCTGCGCTCCGTTCCTTTCGCGGGCTTCTCTTGAAACCCGACGATCTTGCTCGCGTCGTCGAGCACGACGACGCCGTATTGGTCCACCTCGGCGCATTCGACCAGGCCGATCGTTGCGATGGCGGCGCGCTCGCGGTGAAAGTCGAACAACCGGTCGAGCCGCATGTCCGTCACCTCGTCGCACCCGATCACGAGAAACGGCTCGTCGTCGAAGAACGACTCGATCTTCTTCACGCCCCCGGCGCTTCCTAACAACTCTGGCTCGTACGAATACTGAAGCTTCACGCCGAACTGCGAGCCGTCCCCGAGTGTCGCCACGATGTCGTCGGCCAAGTAGTGGACGTTGATTGCGACTTCATCGAACCCGTACGCCTTGAGGTACCGCAGCAGGTGTATGGCGTTCGGCGCGCCCGCGACCGGCACCAGCGGCTTGGGCACCATCTTCGTGAGCGGATACAGGCGAGTCGAAAGACCGCCGGCTAAGATCATGGCTTTCATCAGGCGGCCGTATTCTTCTGCGTGCGGCGCGGCCGCAACTCGTCGAGCACGATCAACCAGACGAAATGCGGCAGCGCGAGCTGGCGGCGCCAGCGCCACGGTTCCCGCACGAGCCGGTAGAGCCACTCGACCCCCAAGCGCCGAACGACACGCGGCGCGCGCGCGATTCGATCGGCGATCACGTCGAACGAACCGCCGACGCCGACGCCGACACACCGCGCCTGCGCGAGATGTTCCGCCAGCCAATACTCTTGCCGCGGAAATCCCATCCCGACGAAGAGTACGCGCGCGCCGCTGCCGGCAACCTCCGCCGCGACGCTCGCGGCCTCGTCGTCGCGAAAGAAACCATCGCGCGTGCCTGCGACGCGCAGGCCGGGAAATCGCGCGCGTAGCGCCGCGGCCGCCTCGGCCGCTACGCCCGGAGCGCCCCCGAGAAGATAGACGGGCAGATCATTCGAGGCGGCATCGGCGCACAGGCGCTCGACGAGCTCGACGCCGGTCACTCTCGCCGTCAGCGGCATGCCGCGCCGCCGCGCGACCGCCAACACGCCGACGGTGTCGCAGAGCGACAGGGTTGCCGCGTTGACGATGGCGCGAAAGCGCTCGTCACGCTGCGCGTGCACGACCATCTCGGTTCCCAGCGTCACGATTTGCGCCGTGCGATGCTCGCGCGCGAGCGCCATGATGCGCGCCGTCGCTTCGTCCGCGTCTATCGCATCCACGCGGCAACCGAGGATATCGAGCGTCTTCATCGTTGCGGGGTGATCGCCGGCAAGTACGCCTCCAACAAGGGACGCAGCCGGCGTGCAACGTCCGGCGAGATCTCATCGAGCGGAAGGCGGCATCGCCCCACCTTGAAGCCGCACTGTTGGAGGGCCCACTTGATCGGAATGGGGCTCGTCGTCGCGAAGAGCGCCTCCATCAGCGGCAGCAGCGAGGCGTGAATGTGCGCCGCTTCGGCCACGTTGCCGCTGCGGTAGGCGTCGAACATCCGGCGGTACTCGCGCGAGCAGAGGTGCGACGCGACGCCCACGACGCCGTCGGCCCCGAGCGCCAGGCAGGGCAAGAAGAGATGATCGTCACCGGCCCACACGATAAATTCCGGGCCGCGATCGCGCAAGATCACGCCGATCTGTTTCAGATCGCCGCTCGACTCCTTGACGCCGCAAATGTTGGGATGGCGCCGCGCAAGCTCGAGCAGCGTCTCGGGCAACATGTTCGCGGCGGTGCGTCCGGGAATGTTGTAGATGACGATCGGCAGCGACGTAGCCTGCGCGAGAGCGCCGAAGTGTGCCAGCATGCCCGACTGCGTCGGCTTGTTGTAGTAGGGCACGACGGCGAGAATCGCGTCTGCGCCCGCCCGCTGTGCGGCCTTTATCGTGTCGACGGACTCTCGCGTGGAACTGCTTCCCGCGTTGGCGATCACCATCGCGCGATCGCCGACGGCCTCTTTGACGCTGCGCCAGAGCGCGGCGCGCTCTCCGGCATCGAGCGTCTGCCCCTCGCCCGTCGACCCGGCGACGACGAGACCGTCGTTGCCGCGCTCGATCAGCCAACGCGCGAGACGCTGCGCCTCTTCCAAGTCGAGCGCGTCGTCGCCGTTCAACGGCGTCACCATTGCGGTGAGGATTGTCCCGAGGCGGCCGTTCATGCCGGTGGGTCTTCCGTATCGAGCGCAAACTCCCGGTGCACCGCGGCTTCGGCGCGCGTGACGTCCGCCTGCGGAACGAGAATGGAAACCGTGATGTTACTGTCCGTGCAGTGGATGATTTCGACGTTCGCGCGTGAGAGAGCGCCGACGATACGATGCACGACGCCCGGCCGGCCGCGCATTCCACTGCCGACGATCGACAGCTTCGAACAGCGCTCCCGAACGCGAACGGCCAGATTGAGATCCGCCAATAGTGCGCGCATCTCGCCGCCGCGATCGCCGTCCACGACGAAGGTGACGCCGGACTGATTGATCGTCACCTGATCAATTGAGATGCCCGCCGCGGCGATGCGCGCGAACATCTGCAGCTCCGTCTCCATCCGGCGAGCCGCCGACTCGATGTCGCCGCGAATGACGCGCAGCCACGTCACTCGGCCGGTCGCCGTCACGCCGGTGACGGGGCGATGATGCTCGACCTCCGGCTCGACGACGGTGCCGCGATCGGAGTGGAGTCCCTTGAGCGCGTACCGTGTGCCGGTGCGGTCCGCATAAGCCGCCGCCTTATCGTGCATCACCTTCGCTCCGTGGTCGGCCAGCTCACTCATCTCCGTCAACGACATGCGCGAGATCGTGCGCGCATCCTCGACGCGCTGCGGATCTGCCGTCATGACGCCGCTGACGTCGGTGTAGATGGCGACGCGCTGCGCGCCGAGCGCGTGTGCGAGCGCGATGGCGGAAAGGTCCGTGCCGCCACGTCCAAGCGTCGTCGTCGTGCCGTCGGCCGTGGCCCCTTGGAACCCGGCCACGACCGCCACTGCGCCGCGCTCGAGAGTTTCGACGACGGCCTGCGGCTCGACGCGGAGGATCGATGCGTCGCCGTGACGGCCGTCGGTGACGATCCCCGCCTGCGCGCCCGACAACGCGGTCGCTTCGATGCCAGCCGCGCGCAGCTCCAGAGCAAAGACCGATGCCGCGATCAGCTCGCCGCTCGCGAGCAGGAGGTCGGTGTTCGCATCGGAGTCGCGTTGCGCGCAGAGCGCCAACAGCGTGTCCGTGGCGTACGGTTCGGGCGCGCGCCCGATCGCGGAGACCACGGCGACCGTCGCAAAGCCTTCGTCGCGCGCTTCTCGCACCCGGCTCGCGGCGACCTCGCGTTGCGCGCGCGTCGCGAGCGAGGTGCCACCGAACTTGAGCACGGCAATCGTTTGGCGACGCACGGGTCGCGAGAGTACGTTCACGCGGTGAGATACCCTTTGGCCAACAAAAGCTCCAGAATTTGCACGGCCGTCGTCGCCGCGCCCTTGCGCAGCTGGTCGCCGACAACCCACATTGCAAACGCCGTCGTCCCTCGACTCCGCTCGGGATAAACTTCATCAAAGGACCGGAGGCGGGCGACGTGCACCGCATCGCCGCCTTCGACCTCGCGCGGGGTGACGATGCCGCTCGCATGAAAGACGATGCCGCTGCCGGCCGCGAACGCGTCCGCAAGGTGCGCGACCGTCGTTTCGTCGCGCGTCTCGAAAACGACCGCCGCGCTGTGAGCGGTCCGCACCGGAACGCGAACCGCGGTCGCACGCAATTTCAAGTGCGGCATCGAGAGCATCTTTCTCGTTTCCTCGCAGATCTTGCGCTCTTCCGAGGTCCAGCCCAGGGAATCGAGCGTGCCCACTTGCGGAACGACGTTACGCGCCAGCACCCGCGGAAAGACGCCAGGCGTGGGATCCGCCAGCTCGTCGAGCACGGCGCGCTCTTGCGCCTCCAACTCTTCGAGGCCGGCGCGTCCCGCGCCGCTGGCGGCCTGATACGTCGCGACCCAAACCGACCCGAGCCCGGCCGCGTCGCGAATTACGCGCAGCGCCGATGCGAGGATGATCGCGGTGCAGTTTGCGACGGGGAATAACCGATCCGCCGCTGAAACGGCGTCGCCGTTGACATCGGGGACGATCAGCGGCACTCCGTCGCGCATTCGAAACGCCGGACTGTTGTCAATGACGACGCCGCCGCGCTCGAGGATCGCCGGCGCGTAGAGCGCGCTCGCATCTTCGCCGCCCGCGAAGAAGACGACGTCGGCGTCGCGCAGCTGCTCGGTCGAAGCGGGGTGGACGTCGAGCGCGCGGCCTCGAAATCGAACGGCGGCGTGCTGCGAGCGCGATGCCAACGGGCGAAGCGTCCCAACGGGGAGTTTGCGCTCTTCCAGCACGTGGACGATCGTCTCGCCAACGGCGCCGGTGGCGCCGACGACCGCAACGTCCATTAGGCCTTCGGCCCCGCGGCATCGAGCACGGAATCCAAGCCGATCGAGAGGCCGCGCCGCTGGACGACGGCCTGCAGCGCCGCGCGCATGCCGGCCACAAACGATTCGCGCGTCAGGGAATCGTGCGCGATGGTCAGCACCTCTCCCGCTCCGCCGAAAAGCACGCGCTGGTGTGCCAGCAGTCCGGGAAGGCGCACGCTGTGGACCGCGGGCCGCTTTCCGCCCGAGCGTTCGATCAAGGCCGCGGTCTCACGCGCCGTCCCCGAGGGCGCGTCTTTCTTGCCGGCGTGGTGCAGCTCGACGATCTCGGCGTCGGGAAAATAGCGCGCCGCGACCTCTGAAAAGCGCATCATCAACGCGGCGCCCAGCGAAAAGTTCGGCACGATGAGCGCTCCGACTGCGCGCTCGCGCGCCGCCCGGCCGAGCGCGGATCGCTGCTCGTCGCTCCAGCCGCTCGCGCCGACGACAGTCGGAAGACCCCGTTGAACCGCCGCCATCGTGATTTGGAAGCTTCCTGGTTGCGTTGTGAGATCGAGCAGCGCATCGGGCCGCTCGGCGATCACGTCGTCGAACGAAGCGACGATCCTATGCTCGGCGTCACTGCGCCGCGCGAGGCCGCAACAATATTCTCCGGTGCGTTGCAGCGCCTCACGCGCAACCGTGCCCATTCGCCCCATCGCACCCGCGACGGCAACGCGCACGAGCGGTTCCTATATCTTTTCGAGCGGCGCGTACTTGAGCATCAGCATCTTCTGGCCGACGTTGGGGAAGTCGATCGTCACGAGCCCGTCGCCGCCCGCGCCCACGATACTCTCGATCGAGCCCTCACCCCACTTCGGATGGCGAACTCGGTCGCCGGCCTGCAGTCCGAGATGAACGCCCGCTCCTGCCGATTCGTGAATTGCCACCTCGCGCCAGCGTCCGCCCGAGGGGCGCGGCAGTGGCATGCTATCCGCCTCGAGCACTTCGATCGCCGGCAACTCTTCTAAGAAGCGGGACTTCGGATAGGCATACGTGTTTCCAAAGAGCGCGCGGCGCGCCGCGTAGGTCAAGAAGATCCGGTCGATCGCGCGCGTGATGCCGACGTACGCGAGGCGACGCTCCTCTTCGAGCTCCGCTTCTTCCGTCAGCGTCCGGCTATGCGGGAAGACGCCTTCTTCCAAGCCGGTCAGAAAGACGCTGGGAAACTCCAAACCCTTCGCGCTATGCAACGTCATCAGCGTGACATACGATGCGTCGTCGTCCAGCGCGTCCAGATCGCTGACCAGGGCGATGTTGGCCAAGAACCCGGCCAGCGACGGCTCCTCCTCGCGCGCTTCGTACTCGCGCGCTACTCCGACCAGCTCGGAGAGATTTTCCAGCCGCGCGCGAGCGTCGTGGGTGTCTTCTGCCTGCAGCTCGCGGACGTAACCCGACTGCTCCATCACCGCAACGAGCAGATCGGCGACGCTCGCCTCTTGCGCGAACTTACGCAACTGTCCGATCAGCTCGGCGAAGCGCTCGAGCTCCTTGAGCTTCTTCGGCACCGCTTTGCGCAGCAAGTCGCTATCGAAGATCGCCGCTCCGACGGAGACTCGCGCTGAGGTTGCAGCGTGCACCAGCGCCGCGAGCGTCTGCTGTCCGATTCCGCGCCGCGGCACGTTGACGATGCGCTTGAAGGCGATGGAGTCCGACGGGTTGGCGATGTAGCGCAAATACGCGACGACGTCCTTGATCTCGGTGCGCGCATAGAATCCGACGCCGCCAACGACGCGATACGGTATGCCGTCGCCAAGCAACGCCTCCTCGAAGACGCGCGATTGCGCGTTGGTGCGATAGAGCACGACGAAATCGCGGTATGCCGCCCCATCGCGCACCAAGTTCTTGATCTTCTCGACGACGTAGCGCGCCTCGTCACGCTCTGTTTGCGCCGGATAGAGCGTGATCGGCTCGCCTCCCTGACGCGCCGTGAAGAGCCGCTTCGGCGAACGGGAGCGATTGTTGGCGACGAGCGCATTGGCGGCTTCCAGAATACGGCTGGTGCTGCGATAGTTTTCCTCGAGCTTGAAGATGTGCGCGCCCGGAAAGTCCTCCTCGAACCGCAGGATCATGCGATAATCGCTGCCGCGCCACGAATAGATCGACTGATCGTCGTCGCCGACGACCGTGATATTTCCGTGATAGCCCGAGAGGAGTGACACCAAACGGTACTGGGCCGCGTTGACGTCTTGATACTCGTCTACCAGGACGTACTCGAACCGCTGCTGATACTTTTTTCGAGTCGGGGCATCGCGCTGCAGTAAGTCAATGGTGCGAACGATGAGATCGTCGAAGTCGAGCGAGTTCGATTCGCTCAAGCGCCGCTGATACTCGGCGTATACGTTGGCAATCCGCTCCCCGGCGAATGAGGTCTGCGTTTGCGCATACTCTTCCGGCCACATGAGGGCGTTTTTGGCCTTGTCGATCTCGGCCAGGCAGGCGCCGGGCGACAGCTGGCGCTCGTCGTAGTCGAGGTCGTCGAGGATTTCCTTGAGGACCTGGCGCTGGTCGAGCTCGTCGATGACGGCGAAGTTCGGCGCGATCCCGATGCGCTGGCCGTCGCGACGCAGCATCCGGACGCACATCGAATGAAAGGTGCCGACCCAGAGATCGCGCGCGACCGGCCCGACCATGCTCCGCAAGCGCGACTTCATCTCGCCGGCGGCTTTGTTCGTAAAGGTAACGGCGAGGATGCGGTCGGCTGAGACGCGCAGTTCTCCTAGAAGGTGCGCGATCCGATGCGTCAAGACGCGCGTCTTCCCGCTGCCGGCACCCGCAAAAATCAAAACGGGCCCATTGGTCTGCGAAACGGCGGCAGATTGCGCGTCGTTGAGGATTTCGCTTTGCAGGAGCATTAGCGACCATTCGGCGGAGGGTGCGGGGCTGCCTGTAAATTCGCGCTGCGTGCGACGTTTGCCGCAGTCAGCGCACCGCTTCGAGCACCCTCGCGCGACGCAACGCGGCGGCGTATGCGGCCGCTAAAAACGCAAGCGTCGATTCCGCGCCACAGTTGGGGTTGACCGAGTGCTCGCCGAGACCGTCGTAACACGCGCCGCCGTGCACCATGCGCACCTCGCGCGAGTTCTTACCGTAGTACCATTCGAGCGCGGCCTGCGCCTTGGTAGCATGCGCGGCATCGCCCGTGACGTCGAAGGCGGCCAGTTCCGCATCCAGCATGGCGACGGCTTCGAGCGGCTGCTGCGCGTATCGGGCACGGACGCCGCCGTATTCATACCAGCCGTCGTTGCCGATCGGCACGAAGATGCCGCCCTCGATGGCGATCGTTTCGTAAAAACGCAGCGCGGTGAGGCCGGTCGTGGTGAAGCGACCGTCTTCGAGCACGCGGCCGGCGCGCAGCAGCGCTTCCGGCAGCCGCGCATTGTCGTACGTCATTGCCGCTTCAAACCACTGCCACTTTTTCTGCGCCGCCGACGCGGACATCTTCACGAGCTTGTCGGCCAGTTCGCGCAGCGCGGCAGCATACGCCGGCGCCGGCCGCGCGCTCTGCGCGTGGGCGAGGCCCAGCATCGCGTACGCCCACGACCGGGGATATTGCAGCCACTCCAGCGACGGCAGGGCGCGTTCCAACATCTGCGCGCAGATGCGCCGCCAGGCGTCGTTGGTCGAATGCTCGATGCCGTAGCCAAGCGCCCAGATCGCGCGTCCGCAACTGTCTTGCGTCCCAACCTCGTCGGTCCAGCGCCGATCGTAATCCATGAAGTTGTGAAAGCGGCCGTCATCGAGCTGCGCGTGGTGCAGGAACGCGAGATAGTTCGCAGTCAGACGGCGGGAGCTCTCGAGTGCAGGCGAAAGCCGAGCGTGCGCCAGCGCAACCATGAACGCGCGGGAAACGTCGTCCGTACAGTACCCCCACTTGCGATTCGGCAACGTCTCTACGGCGTGCTGGAGGACGCCGACGTCGTCCGACAACTGTACCAGATAATCGAGCGGAGGAACCGCCGTTAGCGCGGCAGTCTTACGCAGAACTCACCAGTTGCAGGGAATGACCCGGAGCGAGCTCGCTGAAGAGGCGGCCGTATTGCGCTGCAACGTGCGGCCAAGTCATCTGTCTTCCAAACCGGTAGGCGCGCCGTTCGGTTGCGCGCCGCAACGACGGATCGTCGAGCAGCATATTCAAGCGCTCCGCGATCGAGGCGGCATCGCGAAAGTCGCACAGAAAACCGCGGTTGTGCGCCAAGAGCTCCTGGGCGTACAGATAGGGGGTTGAGACGATAGCTTTCCCGCAGCCGACGGCGTACGCGAGGGTGCCGCTAACGATCTGCGCCGGATTCAAATAGGGCGTCAGGTAGATGTCCGTAGCGGCCAAGTACGTGACGACCTCGTCGAAGTCCAGATACTTATCCACGAGCTGCGCGTTGTAGTTGAGCCCGTACTGGCGAACCATCGAATGCAGGGATTCGCGGTACGACTCGCCCTCCTGGCGCCGAACGACCGGATGAGTCTCGCCGAGGATCAGATAAAGCGCCTCGGGATGGCGCCGGACTACACTGCGCATTGCCTCGATGGCGTATTCGAGACCCTTCCCGCGGCTGATCAGCCCGAACGTCGAGATCACGGTGCGTTGACCGATGCCGAACGACGCCTTCGCCGCGTACGTATCTTGGAAGGGCACGTCGGGCACGCCGTGGTGAATGCAATCCAGGCGCTCGGGATCGATGCCGTAGATGGACTCGAGCAGTCCGCGCCCCGTCTCGGAGAGCGCCACGACCTTTGTGGCCTTGTCACAGAGCCGCCGCGTGACGCGCAGATACGATTCGTCGGGCTCGGGCAGCACGGTGTGCATCGTCAAGACGACCGGCTTATCTACGGCCTCGAGAAAATCCACGAGCCATTCGCCGCGCTCGCCGCCGAACAATCCGTACTCGTGCTGAATGTTGACGAGATCTACGGGATAGCCATTGACGAACTTCGCGGCGGCGGCGTAGCTGTCGCGATCTTGCTCGGCGATGCGCGCCACGACTTCGGGCGCGTAACGGCGCACGTCAGCCCCGGGTTCATCCACTGCGATCACCGGACTCGACACGCCGCAAGCGCGGTCGTACGCGTCGACCATGTCCTTTGTAAAGGTCGCGATGCCGCACTCTCGGGGCGGATACGAGCCTAAAAAAAGCGCGCGGGAAGCTAGCGCGAATTCTGACAGGTTTTTCACGTTGGTATTCCGGCTTTTACCCCGCCGCGCGAGCTGAGAAACCGAATCCTCGCTCGATTAGCCGGGTGTTCGCTGCGGAGAACCGACCCGGGCGCCGGGCTCGAGCACCGCGTCCGGATCGATCTCGACGTCGTGACCAATGACACTCCCTCGCGGCACGCGTGCGCGCGCGCCGATCGTTGCGCCGCTCGCGACAATTGCTTCCTCTATCATAGCACCCGCGCCGACGCTGACCCGTTCCCAGAGCACCGACTCCTTCACCGTGGCGTCCGCGCCGATGCTGCAGCCCCTTCCGAGCACGACGTTGGGGCCGATTCTGGCGCTCGCGTCCACGACGACGTCGCCGCCTGCGTGCACGGGCGGCACGACCCCGGGGTGCCCCCGCAACGCGTCCGCGCCCTCGCCGCTCAGCCCTGGTTCGACCGCCAGCGGCATCGTGCCGCGGAGAACGTCGCGGTGCGCCGCGAGATACTGCTCGGGACGTCCGAGATCGATCCAGTAGTCGCTCGTCGTGTACGCGTAGAGCTCCTTCCCTTTTGCGATGATCTCGGGAAACGTTTCGCGCTCGATCGAGACTGGGCGGCCGGCGGGAATGAAATCGAGGACCCCTCGCTCGAGCAAGTACGTGCCGGCGTTGATTTCATCGGTCGGCGCCTGGTCTTTAGGCGGCTTCTCAACGAACGCGCTGATGCGTCCACTTTCGTCGTGGACGACGCAGCCGAACGCCGACGGATCGTCGACACGAATGAGATGCAGCACCCCCGCGCCGCCTTTTGCTTCATGGTAACGCAGCATCGCCGTTAGATCGAGGCTCGTAAAAATGTCGCCATTGAGCACGAAGAACGGGCCGGTGATATGCTGCTCGACGTTCTTCAGCGCGCCCGCCGTGCCGAGCGGCGTCTCCTCGATCGCGTACGTTACCTTGATTCCGATGCGCTCGCCATCGCCGAAATACTCGACGATCGCTTTCGGCATGTAACCCGCCGCGAGAATCGCCTCGCGAATTCCCGCCTCATAAAGGCGCTCCATCGTCCGCGCGAGGAACGGCACGTTCATGATCGGCACCATCGGTTTCGGCGTACCGTAGGTCAGCGGCCGCAACCGCGTTCCCTCGCCCCCGACCAAAATGACCGCCTGCATCGCTTTTTCGTTCGCTTGATTCACAATGCCAACCTGTTGGCACCACGCCTTTATAAAATGAATGCATGCCAAAAAGAATTTACGATTGGACCGCAATTCAGCGCTATCACGATGAGGGCCACGGGTTCGTTCAGTGCCGACGCAGATTCGGGTTCAGCCACTATCTTTGGACTAAGGCAATAAGACAGGGGAGCTTGTGCGCCGGACAGTCGATGTCTCCTGGGCGTCTTCGTTACGATTGGTCTGAAATTAGGGCATTCTACGAAAAGGGCCACAGTTACCGAAAGACTTCTAGGAACTTTGGCTTCACTTCTGCGGCATGGTATAAGGCGATACGGCGAGGTGATATTATACCGCGGGCCTTTGGCGCAGCGATATCGGATCTACTAAAGAGCGGAAAGAGCCGCTTCAATATCAAGCAGCGTCTTCTGCGCGCCGGGCTACTCGAAAACCGTTGTCAAGAGTGTGGCCTCTCTGAGTGGCGCGGAAAGCCTTTGACGCCCCATATCGATCACGTTAACGGCATCAAAGACGACCATCGGCTTGAAAACTTACGCATGCTGTGTCCAAACTGTCACAGCCAAACGACCACCTACGGGGGACGGAACGCTAGGCGAGGCAGACGGTTGCAAGAATCGCAGAGCTCATGTAGTATAACGCTCGCGAATGATCCCGGGTAGTTCAGCTGGAAGAACGGCGGCCTCTGAAGCCGCATGTCGGTGGTTCGAGCCCATCCCCGGGAGCCATGGCCCCATCATCTAGAGGCCTAGGATGCCGCCCTCTCACGGCGGTAACGCGGGTTCGAATCCCGCTGGGGCTATTCTTGAACTTTTATTTTAAAGAGTTTCTCGCTCTTCAAATGATCGACGGTTGCCAAACGGTTGCCGTCGGCGGCAAAACCATAGGGGGTTTCTAAATCCGCGACGTTCGAACGCAATGCCGCGCAGACTTCGTCCTTACCTGCAACGGGGCGAGCAAGTCTTGCGAACGGGAGGGTGCAGCGCTGTACGACGCCCAATGCAGCTTGACGCTATTCAACCGGACGCGCGCGATAAGGAGTTTAACGAGCTAGTCGAGTCATTTATAGCCGCCGCGTATGGCGTGCTAGACGCGCGCAAGGATCACGAAGCCCACGTCGCCGCCAACGCCAACCTATCGCGAGCTGAATGCCGAGACCGAGTGCTGACGTACCTCGCTTAGATGACGTGGTGCATTTTTGCGACGCTTTGTTGTGCTCAGCTTGCGTCAAGCGCGCGCGGCTGCGCTTTGGATTATACATACGCACGCGTCAGATGCTGCCGACTTAACGCCGTACCTGTAAATCAGAAGCCCCGAAAAGCGCTCCGGCAAGACTAGACTTCTTGAAGTGTTGGAACTCCTTGTCGCTAAGCCATGGCTGACCTGCGTTGCAGCGCTCGTGCGCAAGGTCCGGCGAACGCTGTACGACGTTGCTTGACGAAGTCGACAACTCTTTGCGTCGGATCGGGCGCAAAGACAAAAGTCGAGACGTTTAATGTGTTCTCGCCGAACGCGTTTGCCGGTATCGGGCGGCAGCTGCCAGGCACTGTTCAGGATCGCTCACGATCGAGCTTCGCCGGCGCTCGAGGGCGGAGACCGTGGAAAAGTTTCGTCTACGCGTCGTTACGCCTCAATGTAAAGAACTCCACGACAGGCAGCAAGACATTTGGGAACCACTTTTGGCGATCGCCGACCTTGTTGCGGGTACGTGGCCAGCATACGGACGCGGCACGGTGGTCGCGCTATCGGGTCGCCGCGACCAGGAAGATGCAGAGGACGGATCTATCGGCATCGCGCTTCTGCGAGATATCAAGC